>JAOUBX010000007.1 GCA_029860075.1 Deltaproteobacteria bacterium
TCGGAGATCTCCGAATCCCAATTTATTACATTGAATGAGTACTGGTACCGATCTCACTTCCCTCCTTAAAACTATTTACAAAAAAGAATACATCATGTATATAAATAAAGTTAAAAGCCTGGGGGAAAGTTAAATGGGAAAAGTAAAGACATTGAAGGAAAGAAAAAGCCCGGGCCGGTGATGGTTACGGGTTTTTTTGATTTTGGAGGCTCTTTTTTGTGAGACGGCAGGAGGATAATTCCTGGAAGATTGCCCGATTAATTGATAATAGCGACGAGCAGGTTTAAAAAAGGAGAGGGAAATGACTGATAAAAGTAAGGGGGAAGGGCACTGTCTTTGTGGGGCCGTGTATATTACTGCCTGGGCAATGAGCAATAAGGTTGGGGCCTGTCATTGCGGAATGTGCAGAAGGTGGACGGGGGGGCCTTTGATGGCCGTTAATTGCGGCAGTGAAGTTACTTTTGAGGGGAAGGAAAATATTAGTGTTTTTGAATCTTCACAGTGGGCGGAGCGTGGCTTTTGCAAAAAGTGCGGCAGTCATCTCTTTTACCGGTTAAAAGAAGAAAATCAATACATCATTCCCGCCGGTATCTTTGAAAACGGTGAAAACCTTGTTTTTGATAACCAGGTTTTTATCGATAAAAAACCGGCATATTATAGTTTTTCCAATGAAACGCAGAACATGACCGAGGCGGAGATATTTGCCATGTATGGTTCATCGCCTGAAAAGGGATAAAATTGAAAAGGGAAAACAAATCCGATGTCCCTATACGGTTACAGTAGTCGAAGGGATAAGCGAACTGGAAGCGGGAATTCTCAATGATTTGCAGACCCTCATTGTTTCCGGTAAAGAGAGGAAAGAACGCGATGAGATCATCGAAGATTTTGAAGAGGTGACGGGGTATGCGCCGACAGATGAGAAAAAAATGGACAAGAGGATAAAAGAACTGGTAGAGATTATTGGAGAACTTGATGAACTAAAATCAGATACGGATGCCGTCAGACTCCATATGGATAAACTGCTTAAGGTCTACGAAAGGAGATGGACTAAGGCCGTGGAATCGAATTGAAATGAAAGAGAGAATGTAACTATTCAGCGTTTTTACTCATACAGGATTTTTCGCTGAATAGTTACGAAATATTTTTATTACAGAGGGCCGGAAGATATTCCGGCCCTTTTTATGGCAGGTAACATTCTTCCGTTGCTTTCCTTGACAAGATGATGAACACACAAATATACTTTGTCCATGAAGAAACTCTTTTTTATTCCCCTTTTCATATTACTGTTCACGGCATGCTCGAAAGAGGAAGAGCCGCCCCTCATTATTCTTACCAATGAAGTCGCTACAGATAAGGATAAAAAGAAAACAGTTTTTACAAAACCTCCCAAGCAGATGCGCCACTGCACGCCCTGCCATAATTTTAAAAAAGAGGGAAAGCGCAAGATAGGTCCCAACCTTTACGGCATTGTGGGCAAAAAGGTGGGGCAGGCCGAAGGCTTCAGGTATTCTAAAGCCTTTGCCGAAGGGGAGTGGACCTGGACACGTGAGAACATCCGTCTTATTATTAGCCGAAGTACGGGCGCTGCCACGGAAGTCGTCAAGACCTTGAGTGGTGATCCTTCGGCCAAGACGAATATGAAATTTTACGGCGCCGGCGATTCCGATGCCGAGATTATTCTTGATTATCTGGAGACGCTTAAATAAGGGTATTAATCAAAAAAAAAATTGGACACAGATTTACGCTGATTCACTATGATTTTCACAGATTTTTTAATTAATCATTGAAATCCATGTCCTTTCGGCGTGGATTCTTTGCTAACTCTATCTACTAATTTTTATATTTTTTATCTGTGTTCATCATAGCTTATCTGTGCAGATCAGTGTCTAATGAATATTGTTAGATTGAAAACTAATTCAGAAAATGGACGACTGCAACCTGGACAGAGCCGATGATAAAACCGAGAACGGCTCCTACGATCTCAATATGTCTCAGTTCTCTTGCCACCAGCTCGAAGACAAGCTTTTCGAGTTTCTTGATGTCAAAGGCATCCACCCTGGCTGTCACAAGTTCCTTTACATTGACCATGTCGTGAAACCTGTCGAGCAGTTCGGGTTTTTTCCCTTCAACCTGCTTGACGATCTCCTTTGAAAGGTAGTACTTGATGCTGTTCAGGATGGAATCGGAGATAACGCCGACAATGGGGTATTTTTTCACTGATTCCGTTCTGATGTAGTTTTTGATAATCCCCTCGATGGCATGTTCCACCTCATCTTCCCAACCCGAATCTTCCAGTATTTCCGATATGTCCTTTGATGACAGCAGTTCCCTTTCAATGGTTTTTGCAAGGCTGTGTGCAAATGCCTCGCGCCGCTTTGGAAGCACGCCGTGAAAGGTAATGCCGAGAACCTTAACGGGATGATAAGGCTTAAAAAGCATTTTTATGGCGATATAGTTGGTAAGCCAGCCGATAATTGCGCCGATAATGGGCAGAAGTATAAGCCTGTAGTCCATGAAAACCTCGGGTTTGACAATGGCTTAATTCTACTTCAGGGAAGGGACGGAGTCAAGGCGCCGGGGGATTGCTTCCACAGGACAGAGGCGGGTTATACCGCGTTTATTTGTGCATTCCGCAGTTTTTTGTGGTAAAAATAATATATGGCATATTTAAGAGGGAGCGCAATGATGACTATGTTCAAAAATATTAAATTATCTTTTTCTGCTCCTTCCATGCTGCTTGTTATCCTCCTTTTGGCGGTTTTGTCCGGTGGATGCTCGGGTTCCAGGCCTAAAGCCGATGCGGCGCCGGGGATGGCGGGAAAGCAGGAGCTGGAAGAAATCATTCCTTATACAATGGGGAATATCAAATGGCACAAGGCATTATATAAAGAGGGGTGGCGTGTTGTCACGTCCAGCGAAAAGGCATTGAGCTATGCGAAAGAGAAATCCATAAAGTCTTCCGGCAGCGCCCTGTCAGAGCTTCTTGCGAGCTATGGCAAGAGAACGGGAGACCTGGGCCGGGATATGAAGGATGCTGTCGCTGCTGCCGGAAGAAGAACGCAAAAGGTTTTTAGGGAAGGGAAGGAAAAAAGCGGCGACATTATTGAAAAGACCCATGTCCTGGGCCAACGTGAAATTCACTACGGAGAGGAGAATTTCCGTGCTGCCTGGGG
This sequence comes from Deltaproteobacteria bacterium, assembly GCA_029860075.1. NCBI lineage: Bacteria > Pseudomonadati > Myxococcota > Myxococcia > Deltaproteobacteria bacterium. The sequence goes on from JAOUBX010000007.1 coordinate 3,174, forward strand.
CCACCTGATCAAAGGAAATATGTCTATAGGAGCAAGGACCGAGGCGGACAGAAAGGAACTGGCCGCACTTCCTCATAACTATTATTCAGGTATTAAGGAGGACTTCAGCAACATAAAAGAGGCAACTGACGGCTTTCTTGAAAAGGTTACCGGACCCATAAACGATTCATGGGAAGATGCTTTTCAAAAGGCAGGCAATGAATTCAGGGAGCAGTATGAACTGTCGGGACAAAAGGGGAATTCCCTGACCGCTCTTGGGCCTATCCTTTACGGTTATCTCAAGGTTTTTTACGAGGGATTTGCAGCCCCTTCCTCAAAAACGATTGTTAAAAAAGGGATCATCGGCACAAGCCGGGCCCTCTTTCTTCCCGCCTCGGCAACGGTGGTAGCAGGCAGGACTGTTCAGTCTGCCGGGCTCGCTGTTTACTATACGGGCAAGAGCGGCATAAATATTATAGCGCCCACCGTGGAGGGCGGATTTTATACGGGGCTTGCCATGCTCTCTCTCGGCGCCGTTCCTCTTACCTATGCGTCAGGTATTACGCTTGGCGCCATTAACCAGGTAGCCTTCACGGCAGGAGCGCCTGTTGCCGGGACTGCCGAAGGCGCAGCCCGGGGGGTGGGCGGTTCGGCAAAATATGTGGGATTTCTTGCTTATGACAGCGTTAAGGGGACGACGAAAGTCGTTATTAACCAGACAAGCGCCGGTATTGTCCTTGGTTATAACGCGCTCACTGCCATCCCCCTGCACCTTCTTGTCGGCGCCGTTGACAGCGCCATTTTCCTTGCCTGGGACGGGCCGAGGCTTGTTTTAATCAAAGCGAGCGGGCAGGCAGGTAAAAACTATAGCCCCGGAGACCTTCCATCGGGAGTCGTTGTTAATATTGATGAAATGAGGAAGGAAAACGGTATTAAAGTAGAAGTTTTGTCCGAAGATCCTCATGTTATAAAAGAAGTAATCGAGAAAATTCCATGTGATTTAAGGGAAGGAGGCGGGGCCTGTGAACAATTGCAGCAGGAAATATTCTAAATTATGGGCAGTGGCGCTCATTGTCTGCATGGCGGGCTGTGCAAAGAAGGTTGATGATCCCCTCAAATATACGAAGAAGCTGGCAAAAGAAGGCCATTTATCGCTCTATAATAACGGCGCCTTCAGGGTGCCCCATACGTCCATAACGCTTATACCGCCCGGTCCCGATACCCTTCAGTTTGCCGGGGAACTGGCGGGCCTTCGGGCAAAGCAGTCAATGACGCTTTCTCTAAAAAGGGCTGCCGAGTCAGTTGATGTCGTCGTCGAGGGGACAAAAGAGAGCTACGAGCTGGCAAAAAAAATCCATCAAGTGACAGACAGGGGCGCCAAAGCCATAAGGCGGGAGGTTAGCGGTACGGGGATTATACTCGTTTCCAAATCATACAGCGCCGGTAAAAACATTGCCGTCAAATCATGGGAGTTTTCAAAAGAGAGGGTGGCCGACATAAACAGGCTCACATCAGCTACGATTGAAAGCTTTGACAAAAGCGGGAAAAAAGTTAGCGGCGCTATGGGAAAAGCGGGAGAATCGCTGTCTGAAAAATCAGAGCGCCTTGGAGAAAGCATGGCAACCGGCGCTGCTCAAAAAGGGGAGCAGATTGCCGGGGCGTCAGTTATTGAGGGTGAGGAAATAGCGGAAAGCGGAGAGATAAAAAGTAAGGAAATTGCCCGTGGTGCAATCAGAAAGGGTGATGACATTGTTGAAGGTTCCATTGCCAGGGGGAAGGAAATTATGATGGCGCCTGCAAAAGCGGGGAAAGAAATCATCAGGAAGTCGAGCGAAGTGGGTGATGAAATTTCCGCAGAGGCCACTAGGAAGGGCGAAGAAATGGCAAGGCGCTCTGTCGAAAAGGGTGAAGAAATCGGGGAAAAGTACAGGGAGGCAGGCGAAAGGCATATAGATAAATCGCTTGAAAAGGCAAGGGGGATTTACCGGCGGAGCAGGGAAAGAAGCGGAAAAGCGCTTTACTACGGATATGAACAGTTTGTTGTCGGTTATGCCACACTTCCTTCAAAACTGGGCAAGAGAAAAGAAAGCATAGGGGATAGCCTGGAAGAACTCAAACTGGGTGATATAGCCAGGGAAGAGTGGGAAAGGGCAAGAAAGCTGTCTAAAGGTCCTGCCGGACTTGCAGTAGAGACAGTAAGCGATTATGCTGAAGACGTTTCTGAACCCTTCAGGCGGGCAAAGGAAGAGCTTTCCGAAGGTTACAAAACATCAAGCATGAGTTTTTCCATATTAAAATCCATCGGCTGGGTACTTAAAGGGCTCTTATGGGATGCGACTCTGGAGCCTGCCGCAAAAATAACAGCCGCTTCGGTGGGCTATATTGGCGTCAACATGGTTGCTTTCCCGGCAATGGTTGTCATGAGGGAAGGCATAACAACCGTTGAGGTGGCGGCAGAGGTTACATGGAATACGGCAAGAGGCGCTTATGATATTGTGGCGCCTACTCCCATTGCCGCCGTTGCCGGTGTATACAGCCTTGTCGATTATGCCTCTTCCAATGTTGTTGCCGGCGTAACCGCCCTGGGGGGTACCATGGCAGGAATGACTGAAAAGGGAGGGGGAGAAGTTGCCCGTCAGACGGTGAAGGGTGCCGGACAGGTAGCCGGCGCTGTTACAAAGGCCGGCGGCAAGGTGGCCGGTGAAGTTGTCAAGGGAGCAGGCGCTGTAACAGGCGCTGTCGTGGCAGGCGGGGGAACGGTACCGGCGGCAGCGGCAGGCACAACGGTTATGGGCGCCGGCCAGGTGGCAGGTGTTGCAACCAAAGGGGGCGGGCAGGTAGCTGCCGTGGCGACTAGAGGAGGCGCAGAAGCGGCGGCAGTTCTTGTAAAAGGCGCAGGAAAAATGACGGATCTCGTTATTACCGGTGCCGGCCAGGTTGCGGGCGCGCTTACCAAAGGGACCGGAAAAGTGGCCGGAGCAACGGTAAAGGGGGCCGGCAAAGTAACGGGCCTTACCATCAAGGGGACAGGCTATGCAGGGGCAGGCTTGCAGTACATTGGTGTTCCCCTCGCTGCGGCAGGCATTACCGTCACAGGGGGAGCGCTGGGAACGACTGTCGGTACGGCAGGCGGTCTTGCCGGAGGAAGTGTGTCAATCGTCGGTGAAAGCGGCGCAGCGGCAACGCAACTCTTTGGAAACACCATTGCAGGGACGGCATTGGCAGGAGGAACGGCAATCTCAACGGCGGGAGGAGGCGCTCTGGGTGTCTATGAGCTTTCAAAGGCCGTCGTCGTTCCCGCAGGATATGAACTGGGGAGCGGTATTGTTCTCAGCTACGGCACCCTCTCCCATATGGGCGCCCATTCCATCCTGGCCGTATCGGATTTTTCCTATATGGTTCTCTCTCTGGAAGGTCCCCGCTGGGTTGTTTATGCCGTTAAGGGAAACCTCGGCCAGGGAGAAGAGCTGATGGCAGGAACGGTTCTCGATCTCAATAAAATGCAGGAAGGCGGTGAAGAGATGGCCTACCTGCCGCTTTCTGATGAAGAGATGAAAAATGTCGTTGAATCAGTTTATGAAAACCTGCCTGTTTTTGAGGAAGGGCCGCAATAAGTATTGCATCGGTGGCTGATATTTACAGGCAGGGAAGGGCAAAAGAGGTGTGGCTCAGAGTTCGCCTTGCCTTTTATCGGGCTTTTTCGTCCATCGGAGAAATAGCAAAATCACTGCCAGCAGTAAAAAGGCGCAGCCAACCTCCACCAGGAGTCCCGCCCAGATGTAGGTCCTTTTGAGCGCTTTGGGAGAGATTTCTATCTTGATTTTCGGGTTCGTTTGCTGCAATTTAAGGGATGATCGCTCCACAGCCAGAGTGATATTATAGCGCACTCCCTGCCGGGCCGGAAAGCGGCCAAGCAGTTTCCCCATTTTTTCCCTTTTGTAACCCTTATTACTATCCAGTGAATGACCGTGAGCCACCTTTTTCCCGTCCACCTCTACAGTCCAGGAAATAAATAATTCGGCAGGAAAGGGCTCACACCGTTGCGGCGCTACGGTTTCGATACCGAGCAGGCAGATTTGTTCCTGTATATCCAGCTTCCGTTCCGTCTCAAGGCGAATTTCATAAATGGCGTTATAGCGCGCCATATACTCCCTCTCCAGGGTCTCGCCTTTCTCCACTTTGACAAGGAACTCAAGGGGCTCCGCCTTGAGGCTGAAGAAAAGGAAGGCCGCAATTGAAAAGAGCACAACAGCCCCAACAAGAAGAGTAACGGCATTTCGCAGCATAACAAGCCCTTTTCCTTTTTAAATAGAGACGCTTTTTCCCTTTATGCAGTGTGCTAATTTAAGACTTAACAGGCCTTTTTGTCAAATTTATAAATTCTTTTCCCTAATGATGCTGTTTTCAGCCTGAATGCAATATTGCAATAACCTGACCTGATCTTTAGCCGGAAGCATAAATAGAGGTAGATGACCGGGCAATATCATGTTGAGAATATTGGCCGTTGCCCTTCATTTATTCATAGGCAATGGCCTGGCGAACAGTAATCTCTGTGGCTTTATTGGCGGGCACCCGGCTGGCGATATAGCCAAATAACAGCGTTACAATAAGGGTGATGGTAAAGCCCGGGGTGCTAAATGCAAAGTCAAGAGGAGTATCCTCGCCTAATATCAATTCACCAAAAAACCCGGCCGCAAGGCTGCTCATGGGCAAGGCCAGTAACAGGCCGGAGATAATACTTGGTACGCTAATGATAAATCCTTCAAGGACAAACAATTGAATAATCATTTTTGGTGTGGCGCCGATAGCGCGTAAAACGCCAATTTCCCTGGTGCGCTCAATGATATTGATACCCATGGCAGAGCCCATACCCATGGAACTGACGGACAGAACCAGTAAAGAAAGAAAGAGGATAATCATCAAAATGATATTCAGATGATTAAAAATAATGACCGCCCTTTCGGCTTGTGACATTACATAGATCACATTCATGCCGGATTTTTCGATGATATGTTCAACCTCTTTCTTGACCCTGATAACATTATCATAAGCACGATCATTCAGGCTGATCATAAGGCTGTTAATGTTGTTGTCAGGGTTTGCCAGACGGTTATAGTTATCAAGGTCGACGTATATTTTGGCAACATCGAATTCACGCACCACACCTGCCAATTTGGCTGAAACCTGTTTGTCTCCAGGAGCAATGGCGTAGTGCCTGCCGATAATAAGGGGCTTAAGCTCCATTGCCGCCTGTTGATTGACGACAAATTCCAGCTCTTTTGATCCCGTAAGCCAGGTTCCTTGCATCATGTCATGGTCTTTCAGTTTGCTGTCAAAGGGCGCGGCAATCAGTCCAATAGGGGAAGCCGTTGACAGGCTGTCATTTTGAATTCGCCCAACACCGCCAAGCCAACCTTCAATACTTTTAATGGCGTCAATATCTTTAAAAGGCGCTATGGCAATTTCAGGCGGCAGGCTTTGTTTCAATAGGACCTTAATGTCATATTTCATCGATTGACCGGTTTTATCCAAAAACTCACTCAATGATGCGCGCACATTAAAGCCCGTTAGAAAAATCGCAACACCCAGCGCCATAGTCGCCATGGTCCCCATCATTCGGGTTTTGCGACGGCCGACATTTCTTATGGAAAGTGATAAAACGTTTGTGTTTGTAATGCCCGTGGCCTTACTGGAAGCTGTGCCGTCATTCGTTATTATTCCGTAGTCACCAAGCGCGTCATTGACCGATATATTCATGCCTTTAAGCAGCGCAGGCAGTGAAAATATAAGAGGCAGCGCAAAGCCGAGCAAAGTGATGACAGCATAGATGGCAGGCGGTATTTGCGTCGTTAGAATATCAAAATTGAGTATCCCTGCGACAAATGCCGAATAAGCTTTGCCCGTCATTATCGCCAATGGCAGGCCAATGATTATGGAGGCAAGTGACATGGCTAAAATATAGGTAATATAACTTTTTAAAATATGCCCTCCCGTTGCACCAATGGCTTTCATAATACCAATCTGTCTGATCTGCTGAGTTAAAATACTGCTCATCAATTGCGACACCAAAACCATGGCCATTATAAAGGCCAGCATGCCCATAGCGCCGTTTAAATAGAGCAATGTGTTGAGCTGGAACTGATGGGGATGTTCATTAAATTCAGGGATATGAAAGCTTTTTACTTTAATAGCCGAACGTGAAAATTCGTCAGATAGTTTTTCAAATTTAGCCTTTACATCCTGCTTTGTCTCAACATTGCTAAATCGAATGATAAGGCGTTGATTTACCGGTTCTCCCGTCAATTTGCGGTAAGTTTTTTTGTCCGTATAGGCATAAACAAAGGCATCTTGTGTGGCGGGCGCCTGGGCAGGATCAAAGATAATCCCCGATATTTCCGTTTCAATAATTTTGCCTTCAGATTGTACACGTGCGGTAGAATTTACGTCAAAATCAGAAATGAGCAGGCTGTTCCTTTCAACGAGTATTGTTCCTTCAGTGGGCGGGAAACTTCCCCTTTGCCTGAAAAATTTAGCCAACGATAATTGCTCAAAATCATGGACCGAATAAAGCCATAAGGGCAGCCATTCATCTTGATGCACTTCAACGCGCAACACCGCTTTATCCCGAAATTCAGCTGCCAGAATATCCGGTTTTGCAAGTAATTCATGAAGCTTTAATTTGTTAAAATCTTCCGACTCAATTGAGATGTGTACAGGCTCAGTCTGCAAATAATTTTCAGTCAAATCATGGGTCATAATATGCATGGATACCAATAATGAACCAACACCCCAAAGTCCAATGGTCAAAGCCAAAATAGCAACCAATGTCGATCTGTATCTAATTGTCATGTCGCGGATGGATTTTTTAAAAATAATAGGCATTCGATTTACTCCTCATAACCTGAAATGTCGGATTTATTGGGAAATTTCACCATCTTGCAGCCTGATAACCTGATCGAATTGCCCGCCATCGACATTCTCATGCGTTACTGTAATAACTGTTGTGCCCCCGGCAACCAATTCAGCAAATATAGCTTTTACTGATTTGGCGGCGCCGCTATCCAGGTTGCCTGTCGGTTCATCCGCCACTAATATATCGGGATCATTGGCCAGCGCACGGGCAATAGCCGCCCGTTGTTGCTCTCCGCCCGACAGCGCCGCAGGGAATTTCGCAAAATGGTCCAATATGCCTGCCCTCCTGAGCAATGATCTGGCTCGTTCTTGTCGTTCATTTTTGGGTATGGCTTTTACAAACTCCATGGCTAAAAGGGTATTTTCAATAATAGTCAATGTGGGAATAAGTTGAAAAAATTGAAACACAATGCCGATATTTTTGCCGCGCCAGCCGGCCAGTTCACTTTCACCGAGTTCATGAATATTTGTGTCCTTCACTTTAACCAGACCGTCAGAGGGATGATCAATTCCCGCAATCAGGTTAAGCAGGGTTGATTTGCCGCTGCCGGACTTGCCGACAATGGCGATATGCTCACCTTTTTCGATGCCGAAACTAATGTTTTTAAGCGCCGTAAAAATCCTGTCGCCCTGGCTGAAACTCTTGGTCACCTCTTTTAATTCAATAATATTCATCATATTCCTCCCTGGTGTTATAATTAATAATACTTTACGGTATAGTATTGACTGCTAAAAAAAGGGCCCTTTCGCCCTATAATTTCCTAAGTCCGACAGACTTCTAGCGGTGCTCTTTTATAAATTCCTCACGCAATATTTTTACCCATTTCACTAAAACATCAACAACCATCAAATATTGTTTTACAATCAGACGGCCGGCAAAAGTGGCTTTTCCCTTGCCTTCTTGTGAATGAGGTATTAACCAGGATTGTATGGCTTTAATTTCGGCCGCATAAGCATCAATCAATTCAAGCCCTTCTTCATAATCCAACGATTCCAGGCTATAAACGACGCTGTTAATATCGAAGTAAAAGGGGGTAATTGTGCCGGCAAAATGTGTCATCAATTCCCTGAAGTGTTCATGACCCACTTTGCTCACTCTATACATCCTTTTTTCAGGCGCTTCGCCATCACGCCTCACCTCGCCACTTAAATGCCCTTGTTCAAAAAGTCTTTTACAGCTTTTATAAATGGCAGGCGTGCTCAGCTTTACCAGGCGCGTGACTTGATGTTCTTCAACAAATTGCGCAAGCTTATAGGCATTCATGGGCTCTTTGTTCAATATGCCCAATACGACCATGTCGATTATAGAATATGTTTTCTTGTCCACCATGTACTATACTATATAGCACTATTGCGTCTAGTTGCAAGTCCTTTCTGTTACCATGAGTCTTTCCCCTGATCCAAAAGCGCTTCAGAAATCTGCATTGTCGTATCTTCCAGTAAACTGACAAGGAATATCAAACCCTCCCTGCTTCGCCTGCTAAAAGAAACCTCATCGGAATTGTAAGACTGAAAATCCCTCAAAAAGCTCAAAATATAACTAACCCTCTGCAAGGCATCGATGGGATCATCCTCTTCGTTAAAAAGTGGATTTATTCTCTTCATTGTTACCCCTTCCTCAATTTTTTAGTTACCAGTTTTAGTTTATTATCCTTAATCCCTGAAAAGCTCTTTTAGTTCTATCTTTTTTAAAAATCCGGTCAATCCTGTAAATCCTGTCAAAGAAAAAAGACTTAAAGATTTTTATTTAGACCCCGTTAAGAGGTTTAACGGGGCAGGCGGGATTAACGGGATTGACAGGATAAAGCAAAGATTTTTTTACCACGGAAACACGGAAGTCACGGAAAGTTACGATCAAAAGCATCTTTTTCCTTTCCCGCACAGCGGCCCCAAAAAACTCTTTCTATTTTTTTATTCCCATTAAACGCAGCCGAGTGGAGCTGTTCTCTGTGGAAAAAGGGTTTATACTGTCTGAGCGAAGCGAGTTTATAAACCCGCCACAGATAACAGTGGAGCGAGGGAAGCCGCAGGCCAAGATGTCGGGCGGCCTTTCTTTTGCTTACTTTCTCTTTGGCCGTTTGCTATGCCCCTTGGGTACAAAGAAAAGTAAGAAAGTTTCTGCCCTTATTCTGTATTTTTTTCTGCCCTGTGGGTGCTGCACGCTCTACAGCAAAAAGCCCTTTTAAGGTTTTTAAAATCCAGTTGATCCTGTAAATCCTGTCAAAGAAAAAAGATTTTAAAGAGTTTTATTGAGACGGGATTAACGGGATTGACAGGATAAAGCAAAGATTTTTTTTACCACGGAAACACGGAAGTCACGGAAAGTTAGAATCATAAGATTTTTTCCATCATTAAAATATATTCTTACTTTATCTTTTACCCTCAAGGGGCATAAAGGCCGTCAAAGAAAAGTATGAAAGCTCTTGCTCTTCCCCTGCGCGAAACAAAATTCTAATCCGCGTCATCTGCGTCATCCGTGTCCCATTTTTTTTGCCCTTCCCGCGAAGCGGCCCTAATTTATACTTTTTCTTAGTGGTCCTTCGTGACCCTTGGTGGATAAAAAATCTTTTCCCGTGGTTAAATCCGCGCCAATCCGCCTAATCCGCGTTATCCGTGTTCCATCATCTTTTCAACCGCGCCTCACACTGCCTCTTCAATTCCTCCGCCTCGCCCTTAAGCGGCCCGCCCCGCCCGATAACAATATCAAAAGATTCCATAGCGCTTTTCAGCGGTTTCTCTTCACTTGCTCTTGTAATACAGGACCCCTGCAAGACACTCTGCAACTGATTCTTTCCCCGTTGAAAAATCACAAGGTCGAAATCATTGAACTTTTCCGAATATTCAGTAAGAATCCTTTTTTTCTTTTCCAGATAGAGTTCGATAATCTGCTGAATCCCCCAGCGGAGGCTGTCGCTGCGATTATCACTCCCATTTTCACTGCTAAAACCTGTCAGACAGGATGTGGCAATAAGCATCCCCAGTGCCTCCAAAACAGAGGATTGTTGGTCCAGCGCATCATACATATTCCCCACGAGCCATATATCAAATTCACCTTTCTTTGGTTTTGCTTCTGACATGGGTTGCCTCCTTGTGTGAATGATTTGTAGTTTATTATGAGCTCATAATAAACTATTGTCAATTATTTTTTGTTATATTAGATTGAGGGCATGAAAAAGGATGAGGAAACAAAAAGAGGAACGACGGTCTATCTAAGCCCCCGCATTAATAAAACGGTTAAAGATGTCGCTAAAAAAGAAGACCGTTCTTTTACAAAACAGATAGAGCGCATGTTGAAAGACTGGCTGATCGAGCGGGGGTATTTGGATAAGGAGTGAACGTTCTCTAAACTGGCAGATAGAGCGGATTTTGAAAGATTGGCTGCTTGAGCAGGGTAAGATTAAAATTAACGAATGAATGACTATTTGGGAAGGTTTGGAGCCTTCCCTTATTTTTTGGTGCCAGGGTAAAAAGTTTTGTATGACAGGAGACTCTATAATTCTTGGTAGAGTGGAATAGGTATAGGATGATTGGAAAAGATATCTGTTCGAGAATAAAAGGAATTCGTCAAGCAATGAAGCTGACGCAAAGTCAGTTTGCAGAGCTTACTAATATTAGTGAAGATAGCCTTGGAAAAATTGAGAGAGAGGTCAACGTACCGTCGTTAGACACATTGTATAAGGTCGCAAAGGGTATCAAGATGCCTTTGACAGAGTTGCTTTCTCCTTTTGATGAAAAGACAGCCGGAAAGGTTTGCAGGGAGTTAGAGGATTTACTGACTTATTTAAAGACAAAATCACCGGATGAGATAGAACTTATTCATGAGCTTGCTGTAAAAATTCTTGATAGACCCAAAAAGTAATTCTTCCTGTTTTTCACAAACCCTCAAAGCATATTCTTCCTTTTCTTATACCGCTCATTTCACTCGCGAAAAGAGTGCTCTAAGGCGAAAAAGGAGGCTTGTTTAGAGGTTTTATCCTTTAATATTAGGGAGTTGACTTGGTCCGACCCCAAGTTGCGAAGCTTAGTAGGTACACTGGGCCTTTGCATTGACATTCAACGATTGGTTCAAGTGATTTTCATGAGAAAGTAGACTGGCTTATAGCCACCCATAAAAGCCATTGGATGGTAATATCCAAGCCCTCTGCTTTTCATTTTTACGCCCTTAAAAGCTTCTAATGCATCAGGTAAACTCAGCAGATTACAATTGCCAACAATATAATTTAACAAATCTTCTTCAGAGGCAAAAATATGTTTATGTAGTAAAGATTTCATGTGTCCATTATCCATCTCAATATGATAATTTTCACTTGTGCTTTCATACAAGTTAAACCATATGCAATCTGGTTCACTTCCCAATGTCTCAAAATTATTTGCGAGAGGACAGCCCGCGACTACAGGGATTCCATGTTCCAAGGCTGATTTTGCACCTGCAATAATTTCGCGGTTTATTTTGATATGTATTTCCGTACCTTCCGCATTTGCCAATTTAGGGCGTCTTGGATAAAGTCCAACTATATGAAACTTTTCTTTTTCGTGAACTGCTTTTGAAATGTTACTTCCTTCTCTCGTAATCCAAGGAAATATTGGCGTCACAAATTCATATTTTTTTTGAAGAATTTGTTTTAGTGCAGGAATTAATACATATTCCGCAGTACGTTCGCATATGAAACTTGTCGATTTATTCATTTACCAATAACATTGTTTGTCGATAGAAATAAATAGTATCAGCAACGACTGTTTTAGAAACTGACCGCCACTATTGGAAAACAGAACTAATTTATACCACCCTTTCTTCAGCTTCTATCGAAACATCGGTTATATCATAAAGCTGTACTCCCACTATCTCAAGCTGATCGTCATTGAATATGGCGTAATTAACACCATTACCAACAGAGCTTTTATATACAACGCCGTCAAAGCCTGAATGTTTTATAAACTCACTCAGATATTGAGTCGGCAGATATTCCAAGTTTGCTTCACGAGGAAGAATAGGTTTTTCCAGTTCTTCGCCCAGGCGGCAAAGATATTCAATGTCCATATAGAGCTGGCTTAAGTCATCCTCGTCCAGTGCAAAAGGTGAGATTGTCTTGCGTGGAGACCTCAAATCCAGCAAATTCAACTCTCCCGATACTTCAATTTTTGCAACGGATACCCAATCGCTTTTATGAGGCCTTATTTCCGCTATGGCAGTTTCGGGATCGGAGGCGGCGTAAAGATAAGGGATGCCGTGAGGGTTTGCCCGTCCACCACCCACCAGCTTTTCTGGCGGCTTCTTCATTTCTTCTTTAGAGTAGGCCTCATTCTCGGTGTTGCACCTTGCGCGATACATCAATTTAGGCTGTTCATCTGTGGGAAGGATAACAAAATCAAGCAGGTTTTCGAGATGGTCCAGATCGGGTATCTGCTTCGGAAAATAACGGTTCTTGTGTTTCAACTCTTCCCTAAAGGCGTTCCAGTTAATAATGCGAACTGAATCGGGGTACATCTTCGGCAGGTATTTTTTAGATTTAAAGTCTGTTCCGGGGTAGATGGCGTCTAAGATGGCAAAGCTCTTGTCGTCATCCAGTGTATCGAAGAGACTCCAATCCTTTTTCAATAATGCTACAAGCGAAAAAGCGGCATCGTCTTCAGAGACGCCGTAAAGATCGATAACCTGCTGAAAAATGTCCGCAAGGGTTTCGGGCGCTGCGAGATCGACAAACTTGCAGCCGCAAAAGCTGCAATCTCCCTTTTGGGGTGATTCTGTTACAATTTGAGATGATAGGAACCTGTCTGAAAAGCAATTGCCGCAACAAAACATATCATGCCTGCTTCATGTATTCGGCAATCAGTTCAAGGTGGTGTACCATTGAGAGCTTTTTTACTGTGCCAAGACCGGGAAAATGCCCTTTTTTGTGGAGCGCTAAATATTCTTCGCAAGCCGACGACCTGAAGATGGGACAATCTTCGCTTTTAAGTACCTCGACAAGCTTTTCGAGGGCTTCGAAAAACTTGCCCGCCGGGTCGGTCGGTGTGTTCGTCCTATCCGATATAAAATGCCTGACAAACATGTCCCCTTCACCATCGAGGCAAGTCAGGTGGATGGCGATGGCATAGGCAGGGCCACCGGTCTCCATATAATCATCGCCAACAATAAGGAAGTCACCGAAACCATTCATCCCCTCATCTTCATAGGTTACATGAAGGTCAAAAAAGTGATCCTGTTCCTTATAGTCTGCATTCTTTTGTTTTTCGAAGCCGTCGCGTATTAAGACACGGTCAACTTCCTTGAAGTGTTTTTGGTAGAGCTTGCCCGAATAGCCATCGATAAATATATGCTTCGTCACATTGTCTGTTTTCGCCAGCAGTGTGCTTAAATCCTTGCCCTTCGGGAAGCCGTAATGTATCAGCGCTATTGAGTGCCCTTGATAGTCGTCGATGAAGGTCTTGATGTCCATCAGGTTGCAATCGGCATCGGCAATGTAGCCAAGCGAGAATCGCTCATACCCCTTTAAAGAGTCATCTATAAGCTCCGAAAAGAGGGGGAGGGTGTTGGTCTTCAGGTCTCCAAATTTAGGGTTGACTATAAGAATGAAGTTTGCGTTTTTATCGCACAACTCGGCTGTCGTTTTTTTGAGGGAGGAAAGGTTGTCTTTGACAGGCTCTATAATGGGGCAGAAATCATGCTGTGCAATCAACTCGGAGCGTTCCCGGATCGTGATCAGTTCGTACTGCTTGCCTCTGAAATAGGGGTGATACATTTGGGCTACCTCAAGATTTTATGAGCGATTTGTATTGAATTTTCAGCAACTCTTTAAAAGGAAGGAATTCCCTGTCCTTTAACCCAGAATTCAGGGTGTAGGCACGCAGACATTCAGGAGATGTTTCTATAAATTCTTTGAGCGCCTTGCACTGACCTCTCTTCTTCAACGCTTTTACCATACCGTCGTGGGCTGCTTCGGGCGGGAGCTTGCAGAAAAGCTCCCTACAGACCTTGTATATTTGTGTATTCGGAACTGCCGGAATGAAACCGAAATGCTCTTTCACCACAGCCGTGTACTCTTCTTTGCGGAGCGAGTCGAAAACAACGCCCGGTTCGATCAGCCCCTTTCTCGATTTCGCCTCCCGAATGGTGGAGATATTATGCCTTTCGTTGAGGGTTATTATGCCAACATGCATGGGTACGTGTTGCTGCACCTTCTCAATCTGCGAAGGCGCGGTTATAACATGCACCATATCGAAAGCCTTTTCATAGGCGGCAATCTGGCGGTGGAGTCGCTCCATAGAATCGAACTCCGACTTGATCTCATAGACATTTGAAGTGCCGTTGATTACGACCGCATCAGCCTTGCAGTCATCAACGCGGAATTCGGTCAGCATGAAGGAAGTATTCAGGCTGTGTTTGCCGAGCAATATCTTGTTGGCGATGGCGTTTTTGTAGATGTATTCGCTGCGGTAATTCAGGCAGAGGTGCTTATATACCCGCTGAAGAAGATCACCCAGGGTTACTTTCTGGGCCATTGCTTCGTTAAGACCTGCATAAGCGGCGAGTTCGTCCAGTAAAGAAGATGAGCCCTTCCTGAGCAGGTCATTGAGGACACCCGGAGAAAAGAAGCGGGAAAGACCGGGGTTGTATTTGCTGTCGAGAGATAAAGTTGTCATTTTTTAAAGGATTGCAGATTTAGCTTTATCTTTAATGACATAGGGTACCATTTTATTTAAGTGGTGCAAACAAAAAAGCCCGTCCCAGCATTTTGCCGGATCGGGCTTTCAAATTTATCCTTTTCCTTTTTATTTCTTCCAAACTTTCCCCCGTTAGAGCCAATCATTCCCGCTGAGCGTGAGGCTCTAACGGGGTAAACCCCTTAATGGTTTCTTATAAAAACGTTCAAAGAAACATGAATCACATTTTTGTGGATAGAGATATTCATAATACACTATGGCTCTCATATCAAAAGGATAAAAACCTTGTTCTGCCCTGAAAATACCCCGTTTGGGGATTGTTGATTTTCGATTGCGGATTGCGGATTGAAAGGCATATTAAAAAGAAAATTTGCCACGGAGGACACAGCACCCACAGGGCATAAAAGGGAACGGTGCTTAACTTAGCGCCATTCCAGCCTGTCCCCTTTTCCTGTCCTAAATTATCTGAAAAGTGAGAAATATAGCAATAAAACTTTGTAATAGATATCTACTTTTGATATTATCGGGAAAACTAGCTAGTTTTCATCGGTCAAGGGTGCTTTTTCGCAATCTCTGCGTCAATCTTCGGCTTTGCTTGTGCGATGTACAGGAGTACAACTCGGCGAAATCCTTGATTTCCTTGACCTTGCAAAAAATCCCTCCTTTCCGAATTGAAAACAAAGTTTCATTTATTATAGTTTCTGGATGGACACTAGCTAATAACTTTTAGGCATTCTACATTCGTAGCGCAACCACCTTTACGACACAATGATAAAAACAGAACTTCCATGTTTACAGTTGCTTGATACGAGCAATCCAGTCGCTTTAAGGGATTATGAAGAGCGGTTTTATCAAGCATTCATAAAGCTTGAAAAACAGGCTCTTATCCGTCAGATCTGGAGATTTGATGATCAAAATAGACGAATCGAGACAAAGATTCCATATAGCGATCAAGCTATTTTCAATTTTCTGGAAAAAGACCATATTTTTGGTGCGGTTGCTTGTAATGTGGGACAGAAAAAGTTTCAATACAGTGAGTACGGATTCCACTTCTCTACTAATAAAGACAATGAAACAATACGTATTTGTGAAATCCTTACGTTGTTTTCAACCAAAAATATAATACATGGAAAGAAGGGGATAAAAGTTTGCCAAATGTTATTTAAACACGGATTTACAGATGTTTTGGCAACAACGGCCCCCCGTCCACTTCCGCTTCATAAAAGGATTCTTAAATTTGATGTCATTGATACCACCGTTATTGATGGTGAGACACGCTATTTTATTCATATCAATCTCAAAAAACTGCTAAATATAAGAGAATCTAAAAGATGAAAGCGCATAATTTTTATGCCGGGCCGGGAGCTCTCCCAAGGTCTGTATTACAAAAGATTGAGAGCGATCTTTTCTCATATAAAAACAGCGGTGTCTCTGTAATGGAGCTTAGCCACCGCAGCAGTGAAATTGTAGAGCTTATTGATGAGACTGTGGAGGGATTTAAAAGACTGCTGGGGCTTGATGAAGCATGGGAAGTCATGCTCCTGCAAGGCGGCGGAACGATGCAGTTTTTGATGGTGCCGATGAATCTCTCCCAGGCGGGTGATCTTATAGAGTATGCAGATACGGGATACTGGTCGCAAAAAGCGATAAACGAGGCGAAGCTCTGTAAACGGCAGGTTAAAGTGATTGCATCCGGAGCCGACGATAACTACTATAAATTGCCCATAATTGATTCAACTATGACAAATGAATCTGCCAGATATCTTCATCTGTGCACCAATAATACCGTTGTAGGTACTCAGTTCCATGATTTCCCGGATATGGCCACTCCTTTAGTTCTGGATGCCTCAAGTGATATTTTAAGCTATAGGATGAATCTGGATAAGGTAGCCTGTATCTATGCTCACGCACAAAAAAATGTGGGACTTGCCGGCATGACCTTTGTTGCCGTGAGAAAAAAGTATATTATGGATAACAGTGAAATGTCACAGTTTCTTCAATATAGAACTCATATTGAGAGTAAATCAAATTACCATACACCGCCTGTATTCTCCATCTATGTAGCCAACCTGATGCAGAAGTGGCTGGAGAGTGAAATAGGTGGTGTAACTGCCATGGAGGCATTAAATAACGAGAAGGCAAAACTGCTCTACGATGCTATTGACAGCGCCAAAAAGTTTAGATGTCCTGTTCCGGTTAAAAATCGTTCTAAAATGAACGTTCTCTTTACTACAGGATGTGAAGAGAGGGACAATAAATTTGTTGCCTTCTGTAAGGAGAAAAAAATCATAGGCATTGCGGGACACCGAAGCCAAAAAGGGTTAAGGGCCAGTTTATACAATGCTGTGACTCTTGAAAATGTTAAAGTACTCACCGAGGTAATTTCACAATTTGATGCTCAGCACTGATTTCGGTGCTGTTCACTTTCTGCGGTAATGTGGATAGAGATATTCTTAATACACTTTGTCTCTCATATCAAAAGGATAAAAAACTTTGTGTTGTCCTGAAAATGTAACGTTTCGATTGCGGATTTTAAAAGATTTTGAACCACGAAGGGTCACGAAGTTTCACGAAGGGAAAAATAGAAAAGATAATGGTATGCCGATGGTATGGATAAGAATTTTGTTTCGCGCAGAGGCGCAGGGAGCGCAGAGGAAGGTCAAGAGCTTTCATACTTTTCTTTGACGGCCAAAGATAAAGTATGCAAAAGAAAGGCCGCCCTACAACTTGGCCTTCGGCTTCCCTCGCTCCACTGTTATCTGTGGCGGGTTTATAAACTCGCTTCGCTCAGACAGTATAAACCCTTTTTCCACAGAGAACAGCTCCCCTCAGCTGCGTTTGATGGGAAAAAATCAGAGCAAAGCAAAGGTATATCCTCTGTGTTTGGATTCTTTTGCTAAATGAAAAAATCTTTTTTTCTTTGACAGGATTTACAGGATTGACTGGATTTTAAAACCTTAAAAGGACTTTTTACAACAGCACCCGCATGGCATAAAAGAACGCAGAGGAAGGGCAAGAGCTTTTTTGTGGCCTGCCTCTGCCCTCAAGGGGTATAAAGGCATAAGCTCTTGACAGGGGAGGTTATGATGAAGGGGAAAAGAGCTTCGGGAAAACGTTACCCTTTAGACGGGTTGAAACCAGGGGCGCACAAGAAAGCCCTCCCTTTCATAGAGGGCGCCTCCGCCGTGGATAAGGACACCTCTTTTTGAAACCTCTGGTCCCAGTGCGCTCAAGTACTTTAGCCCGTTAAAAAAGGAACCGTCCACGGTTTCGCCTGACTTGATTTCCAGCGGGAGCAGATCACTTCCCCTGTCTATTACTACATCGACCTCATGGCCTGTCCTGTCCCGCCAGAAGTAGAGGGGCGGTGTTTCTCCTTTGTGGGCGAAGTTTTTGTAGAGTTCTGATATGACAAAGGTTTCGAATATCATCCCTCTCAATGGATGCGCCGCTATATCCCCGGGTCCCCGCAGTCTTAGCAGGTAACATAAAAGTCCCGTATCGAGAAAGTAGAGTTTGGGGCTTTTTATGAGCCGCTTTGAAAAATTGGCGTGGTGGGGTTGGAGGAGATGGATGATAAAACCCGCCTGCAGCACTGATATCCAGTGTCTTGCCGTTGTATGTGAGATGCCGCAGTCGGCGCCGAGAGATGAGAGGTTAAGCAGTTGCCCTGTTCTGCCTGCGCAGAGCCTGACAAAACGCTGAAATGTTTCGAGGTTTACGAGATTTACAATATCCCGTACATCCCTTTCTACGTAGGTCCGGTAGTAGGATGACAGCCAGTCCCGGGGATCCAGTCCCTTGTCGTGTATACGGGGATAGCACCCTTTGAAGATGATCTCTTCAAGATCAAATTTCGGATGTTTTCTCGCGGGCGGCAAGATATCCACTTTCCAGGGATCGGGAGATTCCTCTTCCAGCAGTTCGTTTATGCTGAGTGGAAGAAGCTGTACAATGGCCGTTCTTCCCGCCAGCGTCTGGTTCATGCTGTCCATGAGGTGAAACTGCTGTGAGCCTGTGAGGATGAAACGCCCCGGCCTGTCCTCGCTATCGACTATCCCCTGAATATAGGAGAGCAGTGCGGGCGCTCTTTGTATTTCGTCCAGTATGACCCCGCCGCTGAATCGCTTAAGGAAACCTTTAGGGTCTGCCAGGGCAAAGTCCCGCTCGTTGGGCTCTTCGAGGCTCACATAGTCGTGGTCCTGAAAGACCGCTTTAGAAAGGGTCGTTTTTCCTGACTGGCGAGGCCCCATGATGGATACGACGGGGAACTGCCCTGCAAGGCGATTTACTTTTTCTGCAAGGGTGCGATTGAACATAATGAGAGTATAAAAGGAATCTCCTCTTCTTGTCAAATTGAAAGTTTGACTTTCAATTTGACAAGTCTGGTTAGTCCGGTAAAGCTTGTCTTTTCTGGAAAGGCAGTGTTGTATGTTGCAGGGATTAGGGCTTTTCGCCGCAGCGCCCACAGGGCATAAAAGCGCACAGAGGAAGGGTAAAAGATAAAGTATGCAAAAGAAAGGCCGCTCTAATGTCCCCTTTGGTTAGTTCTGTCTGTTAATTTGATCATAACTATTCAGTGTCCATACTTTAGTAACCCCCTCAATCCCCCTTAGCCCAAGGGGGAGGTTAAAAACAAGGAGTTGCTCTAATTTTGACCCAAGATAAGGGATTAAAACTCCTCCCATTGGGCTAAGGGTTCTTTTTAATGCCCCTTGAGGGTAGAGGCTGGGAGGGGTTACTCAAAATTGACTGAATAGTTACATTTGATCATAATAAAATTTATTTCTTCAGGGGATTGAAATAAAATTCTTTAACTCTTTTCTTGTGTTAATGCCTTGATAAAGGTCTCATTTCTTAATCTCTGTGTTTGATAGTGGGAGCTCTATAGGAGTGATGGTTGTTTCCATAGAGTTGTTATTCTCGTTACTCTCGGTAATAGTTTCATTGCTATCAGCCATTAACAGGAAGATATCGTTATTGGTAAAGGGTAAATCGAGGATTAAACCGAAATTTTTACTACTTTGAGGCGAAAGAGAAGGGATGGCTCCGGTATTGATATTACTTCCATTTCTCTTTATTGCATATGCGGAAGCAGGTGTTTTGGACGCTCCTTTGTTCTTTATAGTGAAAGAGACTATGAGTTTTTTTAATTTCAAATCTCCTTTTACCAAAAAATCGCTGACCTTTAAGTCGGGATGCGGAATAATACGGGATTTGGAATTATTGTTTTCCCTGTACTCTTTAACGGCATTATTAAAATCTGCTTTAAGCGTGAGTTTATCATTCGGCTTATGATCAAGGGGAAAGGCCTGGGTTTTACTGTACTCTTCTCCGGGATTAAGGGCAGGTGTTCCACCAAACATTTTAACTTTGCCGTTAATTGAGATTCCAAAAGTTGATAATTTCGCCTTTCCAGGGCCGAAATTTTTTATCGTAATAGGTAAATTAAGTTTATCGGGACTCACTATATTTATTTTAAATCGAGTGACGCGCAAATCAGATATCTGTTTTAATGTATTCATTGCATTTAGCCGCCCTGTTCCCAGTAATCCATCGTACTGGGTATTTCCCGGAATATCATAAATATTATCGGCATTTACCTTTATAAGCATTTTTGAATCATCGGGGCTAATGCCGGGAATGTGGGAGTAGAGAAGCCCTCCGACGGCAGCGGCATGAGGAGATGCCATTGACGTTCCATTACAATTGCCGTATCCGTCATCAGGATCGCCATGGGTTGAGTCTCCACATGAGTTTGTAATATCGGTCCCTGGAGGAAAGGAAGACAAGATTATCTTACCGGGAGCCGAGATATCTACCCATTCGCCATAACTGCTGTGGCCGGCTTTAATATCATCGTCGTCAGTGCTGGCAACGGCCAGAACATTGTCATAGGCAGCAGGATATACTTTTTTGTCGGAATTTCTATTCCCTGCCGAGGCTACATGGAAAATGCCATAGTAATTATAACCATCCTGAATAACTTCATAAAGGCTTTGCTTATAAATAATACCGCCAAAGCTCATATTGAATACCTTTGCACCATTATACCGCCCGTAAAGCAATCCACTTATTATGTTTGATGTATAACCCTTACCATCATCCCCAAAGGCTTTGATCGCCATGACTTTACAATTGGGGCAGGTGCCTGCTCCCCCCAGATTATTATCTTTTTCCGAAGCAATTGTGCCTGCAACATGAGTCCCATGTCCTAAAACATCCATTGGAGGTCCGTTGTAGCCGAAGGCTGTTGTATATCCATGGACATCATCAACATAACCATTGTCATCATCATCTATCCCATTCCCTGGAATTTCACCGTTATTTACCCATAGATTTGCACTTAGATCTTCATGGTTTAAGTCGATACCCGTATCAATGACGGCAATGACGACTTCCTCAGAACCTTCACTAATGGCCCATGCTTTGGGGGCATCGATATCCGCATCAACAGTGCCTCCGCTTTGTCCCGTATTATGAAGGGCCCACTGGTCACCAAATATGGGGTCTGTACTATTTACCTGTACAATATAGTTTGGCTCAATATAAAGTATTTCTTTACTTCTCTTTTTAAGATTGTTCATTACTGATAAGGTAATGGGGTCGATAACTTTTGATGGTTTAACCCTGGGATATATGCGCCCTTTGCCTTTGAGCCGGACAATAAATTCACCGGGCATATAAATATTTTTTTTCGCGGGATGTCGTTTCTTAACGGCTATTTTTAATTCCTCTGAACTTAACAAATACATATCCAGTCTTTTATAAATTAACTTTGACTTTATTTTTTTTGCTTTATCCTTATTGAAGTGGGTTATGCGTGGCATAGAAGAAAGCATCTTGTTGATTCTCTTCTCCCCAAGGGCTATTGAAGTAGACGGAAAGGGAAGGATTATCAAAAAGGAAATGATTAAAAGCAGTATATTTTTTTTCATTTAAATGGCGCTCCTTTATTTGTTTATTGAACTATAATTTTAACTCTAATGGGTGCGGGGATACATACCGGCCTGGCATAAGCGATGCGGGTTTCAAACTGTTAAGCAAGTCCCGCTGTATTGACCACCACTCTTTTTGAGAAACGTTAATAACCATATACCATTATTTTTTGATATAAGTGCTGATAATTGTGAATTGACCTGAAAATACCCTGTTTTGATTGCGGATTTGGGATTGCGGAATGCGGATTTTAAAAGATTTTATCCACGAAGGGCCACGAAGTTTCACGAAGGGAAAAATAGAAAAGATAATGGTATGCCGATTGGCACAGATAAGAGCTTTTCACGGCAGCACCCACAGGACATAAAAGGGAACGGTGGTGAATGGCGCCAGGTTAAGCACCTTTATCATAGAAAAGGAGCAGTGAATATAAGGGCAAAGGGTATAATTGGGTATGAAAAAATATACTCCTTTATTCCCCTGTTTTCATCTGCATAACTCTTCGAAAAGACCTCGTTCAGCCCGGCAGATATTACCTGAAAAGGTGAAATAACAAAAACAGAAATCGATCCGTCAGCTTGACGTAAGGAGTAACATGCAGTGAAATTTTGCCGTTTTTTTCTTGACAGTTTAGCCCATAGTTAATAGTGTGTGCCACATGAATTAATATCTGAGGAAATTCTTTTAATTCATCTTAATTGGGGGAAAGTCGATGTTTTGGATTGCCTATAGAAAAAGCCTGCATTTGGTATAAGCCGATGCAGGCTTTTTTTGTAGTTTTTGTAAAGAGTACGTAAATATTTTATCAGGTTGTTTTATGGATGAAAAAAAGTATCTCCAGGAGAGACTGGATGACCAGATTAACTGGTACAACAAGAAAAGCCAATGGCACCAGAAGTGGTATAAAGGTTTAAAAATTATTGAAATAATAGCCGCTACGTCCATTCCTTTCTTTGTTGGTTTTATGAGTGATGCAAAACCCTTCTTTGGTGTGATTACAGGTTTGCTTGGAGTTATTGTTGCCGTTATTTCAGGAATAATTACGCTTTACAAATTCCAGGAGATATGGACTGAATACAGAACAACTTGTGAAACTCTGACACATGAAAAATTCTTATTTCAAACAAAATGTGAACCATACGATATCGACAATCCGTTCCCGCTCCTGGTCAAGCGAGTTGAGGCGATTATTTCCAGCGAACATTCAAACTGGGGACAGTATATAAAAAATGAGGGAACAAAAGAAGGAAAACAGAAATAACGTTTTTCGTGTCGCAAGTTAAAGACTTATTTAAGCTATCAATCATTAAACAACTCTTATTTGGAGAGCTTAATGAAACCACTCTGCTTTATCCTCATGCCCTTCGGCAAGAAAGCGGATGCCTCAGGAAAGATGATCGATTTTGACGCCGTCTATTCCGATTTGATAGCCCCGGCCATTGAAGAGGCGGGACTTGAGCCGCTCCGTGCCGACGAAGAAATGACCGGCGGTATTATCCACAAACCCATGTTTGAGCGGCTTATTTTATGTGAATATGCCGTAGCGGACCTCACCACAGCCAATGCTAACGTTTTTTATGAACTCGGCATTCGTCATGCGACGCGTGAGTGGAGCACTGTTCTTGTCTTTGCCGAAGGGGGCAGTCAGTTGCCTTTCGATGTGGCACCTCTACGAGCGCTGCCCTACAAACTGGCTGCAGATGGTAAGCCTACTAATATTGATGGGTCTAAAAAAGCCCTGAAAGAGAGATTGTTTGAAGCAAAAGAAGGGGCTACGGATAGCCCTCTTTATGACCTTGTTGAAGATTTTCCTGATATTGACCATAAGAAGACAGATGTTTTCCGGGATCATGTGAAATACTCCCGGCAATTAAAAGATAAACTGGCTGGTGCCCGAAAGGAAGGCCTCGATGCACTCAAGGCGATCGAAGCGGATCTTGGTTATCTTCAAAATATTGAATCCGGTGTTGTACTTGATCTGTTCCTTTCTTACCGTGCCCTTAAAGGCTGGCATGAAATGGTTTCTCTTGTGGACCAAATGACGCCGCCCCTGGCTGCAACAGTCATGGTGCAGGAGCAGCTGGCGTTGGCCTTAAACAGGAAGGGGGAGGGAGAGAAGGCGGAAAAAGTCCTTTTAGACCTCATTGAAAAAAGAGGGCCCGGCAGTGAGACCTATGGAATCCTCGGTCGTGTTTATAAGGACAGGTGGGAGGCTGCGTCAAAAAATGGTGAAATATTTCTTGCCAATTCCTTGCTCGGCAAGGCAATAGACGCCTACCTGAAAGGCTTTGAAGCGGACTGGCGTGACGCCTATCCCGGGATAAATGTCGTAACCCTTATGGAATTAAAAGAACCGCCCGATCCCCGGTGGGTAGAGATAATACCTGTTGTTCGCTATTCCGTGGAACGTAAAATTGCTGCCGGCAAGCCCGATTATTGGGATTATGCCACAGGTCTTGAACTGGCTGTATTGGCAAAGGATGAAGAAAAGGCAATGACTGCTCTCGGTGATGCGCTGGCGTCTATTCGGGAGGTGTGGGAGCCGGAGACGACGGTGAGGAATTTGAGGTTAATTCGGGAGGCCAGGGAAGCCAGGGGTGAGGATGTTGCCTGGGCGAAGGAAATAGAAGTGGAATTGCAAAAGAAAGCGACTTTTTAAACGTGAGTTGTTAATCAGACGGGATGAAAAACTGTTCCTTACGGAATAGGTATGCCGGATTTCGACCTCCCCCTGTTCAACCCTTGGCAAGGAGGGTATAGATTGCTTCCTTCCCTTGCTAAGGGGAGGTTAGGAGGGGTAAATTGTAATACTTTCAATAGCCGTGTTAATAAATGGGAAGAACCAATGAGTGATATTTTTATCAGTTATTCAAGTGAAGGCCGTGAAAAGGTAAAGCCTTTGGCGGAAGTCCTTGCGGAGCAGGGATGGTCCGTGTGGTGGGACAGGACTATCCGAACAGGCGGGGATTTATGAGTAAAATATTCATATCTTATGCTAGAGATGATAAAGATGAAGATTTTATAAAAAATCTTTGCACATGGCTTGACAAGGAGGGACACCATGTTTGGTGGGATAGAGAGTCCATGCCTTCCAGGGCGCTTCAATTCACGGAGGAAATAAGGCTTGCCATAGAAGAAGTAGATCGACTATTCCTGATTTTTGGACCTGCCGTACTTGAATCGAAATATGTGCGAGACGAGATCGATTATGCCTTTCATCAGAAGTGCAAGGTTGTGACGACCATTTTGCGGAAGGGAAAAATGGATGATCTGCCGGAGGAGTTAAGGAGAGCACATGTATTGGATTTTACAGAAACTTCCCAATTAGAGCATGCCTGGAAACAAATCAAGAAAACCCTGAAAAAGCCTGTAGTAATCGGTTTTAATGAGACACCTAAACTCCCGGAACATTATTGGCCCCGTAGTGAAGATCTTGCCTGGTTGAAAAGTGCATTGCTGCCAGACAGAATAGCCCTTAAAAGTAAAATAGCTTTTATCAGCGGAATGGGAGGAATGGGGAAATCTGTGCTCGCTGCTTCATTTGCTAAATCCTGTGAAGTACGCTGGGCTTTTTTTCATGGTATCAAATTAATAAAACTCGATAATTTGGGTGAGGGTAAAAAACCCGATGAAATACTTATAAAAGCATTGCAGCAGGCCGCACTGGCTTTCGGTGATAAAATAACAGAAAAGTATTCTGATCTTGATGGTGCAAAAACAAGCCTAAGGCAATACCTTGAAAAAAAAGCTTCCTTAATTATACTTGATAATGTTTGGGATACTGCCCAAGTTAATACTTTTGTTAATACTCTTGGCTCAGAGTGTGGACTTCTGGTTACCACTCGCAATGAAGCGGTTGCGGTGGGCTTTGAGGATCGATTACATCAGTTGAGAGTGCTTAGTGAAAATTCTGCGATTCAACTGCTTGCTGACTGGTGCAACTCGACAATGGAAGAAATGCCCCGTGAGGCTCGGTCTGTCGCCAAAGCATGCGGTTATCTCCCTTTTGCTCTCTCATTGTGCGGTGCAATGGCAAGCGGCCGCCGTCCTGTTGCCTGGACGAGTTTGCTCGAGGCACTGCAAGAAGCTGACCTTACTTATATTCAGAGTCAACTTCCTGATTATTCGGAGTATCAAAATGTATATCAATGCCTTGAAGTAAGCTTTAAAACCCTGGAAAGTGAAGATAATAGGATAAAATACTCCAGGTGTTACCTTGATATGGCTGTTTTTCCCGGGGGAGAACCTTTGCCGGAATCTGTCATAACAATGTTGTGGTTGATTTCGGACCATTCGAAAAACCTGAAAACGCGTGATTTTGACCTCATTTTTCAGAAACTTGTGAGCCGTTCCTTGCTTCAATTTTATAGAGATACACCGCCATATCAATATTCGCTTCATGATTTGCAAAGAGATCATTTGCTGGCCAAAATAAAGAATGATCACCTGTTGTCTTTGCATGAAAATCTGGGAGGAGCCCTGCTTGAGTGGTGGAAGGAGAATAAATTGATATATAATAAAGAAAATGAGGATAAACAAAAATATATTATGAATAATCTATTTTCCCATTTGGTTCAAGCAGGCTCCTGGAATGATTTGAGGAACTTAATTGCCGATGTTGAGTATTTGAAAAAGCAGCAAAGCCCGGAACGGCAGTATGGTTTCGAGCAGGAATTCAAGACTTTTTTAGAAAAAGAGAATTTAGAAGTAATAAGGGAAATTCTCAATGCTTTGCTTGAGACGCTAAAAAAGATGAAAAACGGGAAGACCAAGGCGGACTGGCTTGATACATTTGCTTATTGGATAACAGTTGTTTGTGAAAATGATGAAAGCAAAGCAGATAGAACTTTAACGTTAAAAGAGATTGCTGCTAACTTTGACAAAGCTTGTGGAGAGGTTTCTCAAAAACTTTCCGACAGCTATTTGAAGAAAGGTGATAGGGGCTGGGCTTTAAGATTTGCAGAGCTTCGCACCTGGGTTTATCAGCGGGCAGGCGAATATGAGATGTGTGCTGAAGCTTGCAGGGATGCTGAAAAACAGTGTCGGAAAGTTGAGATGGAAGATGCCTATCGATATCTTGCCGGAGCAGAGTTTTTACGGGTCCGGGCACAGTCATTAAATAAATTGTCTAAATCACTTTCTGCCGGTGCTAAAAAGGAGAAGAATATTGAGGCCTACAATGAATTAAAGGACCATATTAGCGAATATAGTCCGGGAGGTTGGAATCCCACAATTAAAGAATGGCAACTATTAGAAAAGGTAGCGGAAGAGGACTTGGACAAAGTACTTGTCACTCCCTCTATGAAGAAAAAGGAAAAGTATAAAGCTTTTAAAGCGCTAGTGGTTTCTAATGAACACGATTGTATCAGTGCAATACATATTGTTAGTTTCTTTGAACAAAGCAATGGATTTGTAGAGTGGATTCATCATAAGAATTTCAAAGAAGAGGATTTTGCTTGTGAAGACACATTATTTACAGTCTTGATTGGGGGGCCTAAATCTCCAGGTATATCAAGTGTTGCGGAAGAATTTTACGAGGTTGACAAAAAGGGATTTCTCAGAATGTACTCTGGGTTATATTTTGAAGCAAGTTGTATTGAAATAGAGAAAAATAATTCCCACTGTTACATGCTTGGTGGAATTTCTAAAGTAAATACGTTAATGGCGGCATATAATTTCACTAAGAGTGAAGAGGTGGCGAAAATTATAAGAGAAAAAAGCTAACCAATCATTTACGCTGAATATTTGATTATTGCATATTTCAGCCCCTTCTTTCGGGTGTGAATTCCAATACCGAATTATCCCGGAACATAAGGGCTGGATCTTATTAATTTCTCACTTCTTCTCAAACTTAAGCGCCCTCTCTCCACCCTCTGCCTTATCGACAACAATCACATCCCCCTCAAGAAAGTTTCCCGCCAGTATTCCCATAGCAAGGGGGTCCTGAATCTCATGCTGGATGGCCCTTTTCAGGGGCCTTGCGCCGAATTGGGGATCGAAGCCGATAGTGGCGAGGCTTTCTTTAGCAGCGTCAGTGAGCTTTATGGTGAGCTTCCTGTCGGCGAGGAGCTTTTTCAGTCTTTCAAGCTGAATATCGATGATGACCTTGATTTCTTCCAGACCGAGCTGATGGAAGATGATCACATCATCGACCCTGTTGATGAACTCGGGCTTGAAGCCGGCCTGGAGCTCCGTCCAGACAAGCTTTTTCATGGCTTCATATTCACCTTCTGCAAATTCCTGGATATGCCTGCTCCCTATGTTGGAGGTCATAATGAGAATTGTGTTTTTAAAATCTACCGTCCTTCCCTGTCCGTCGGTGAGTCTTCCGTCGTCGAGGACCTGGAGCAGCACGTTAAAGACGTCGTTATGGGCCTTTTCGATTTCATCGAAGAGGATCACCGAATAGGGCCTGCGCCTTACGGCTTCCGTCAGTTGCCCGCCTTCCTCGTACCCCACATAACCGGGAGGGGCGCCGATGAGCCGTGATACGGTGTGCTTCTCCATATATTCACTCATGTCGATTCTTACCATGGCCTGCTCATCGTCGAACATGAATTCGGCCAATGCTCTGGCAAGCTCCGTCTTGCCCACACCGGTGGGTCCCAGGAAGATAAAAGAGCCCATAGGACGGTTGGGGTCCTGAAGGCCCGCCCTTGAACGCCTGACGGCGTTGGCAACGGCGTTGATAGCTTCGCGTTGACCTACGACGCGCTTTTTAAGCCGCTCTTCCGTATGAAGGAGCTTATCCATTTCCCCTTCCATCATTTTTGAAAGGGGAACGCCTGTCCAGCGAGAGACAATGGCGGCGATTTCTTCTTCATCCACCTCTTCAGAAAGCATTTTCTTGTCTTTTTGCTGCTCTTCAAGGCGCTTGTTTTCATCAATAAGGTTTTTTTCAAGTTCTGTCAGTGTGCCGTATTTTAGTTCCGCCGCCTTGCCCAGGTTGCCTTCTCTTTCGGCTTTTGCAGCGTCAACTTTGGTATTCTCGATCTTTTCCTTGGTTTCCCTGATTTTCTGGATCGTCTCTTTTTCGGCCTGCCAGTGGCCTTTCATGGCGGCGCTCTTTTCCTTAAGTTCAGCCAGTTCCTTTTCTACACTGCTCAGCCTTTCTTTCGAGGCGGCGTCTTTCTCCTTTTTTAGCGCCTCGGCCTCTATCTGGCACTGGATGATCTTTCTCTCCACTTCATCTATTTCGGTGGGGAGGGAGTCGATCTCGATTCGCATTCTCGATGCCGCTTCGTCAATGAGATCGATGGCCTTGTCAGGGAGAAAGCGATCTGTAATGTAGCGGTTAGAGAGTGTGGCTGCCGCTACAATAGCGTTGTCCTTAATCCTGACACCATGATGCACTTCGTAGCGTTCCTTGAGGCCTCGCAGGATGGCAATGGTATCCTCCACATTGGGCTCACCTACAAGAACGGGCTGAAAGCGCCTCTCCAGGGCGGCGTCTTTTTCGATATGCTTGCGGTATTCGTCGAGTGTCGTTGCGCCTACACATCTCAGTTCACCCCTGGCAAGGGCCGGTTTTAGCATATTGGAGGCGTCCATGGCGCCCTCGGCAGCGCCTGCGCCGACGAGGGTATGCAGTTCGTCGATAAAGAGGATAATTTCTCCCTCCGCGCCGGCAATCTCCTGGAGAAGGGCTTTAAGACGTTCCTCGAATTCTCCCCTGAATTTGGCGCCCGCAATGAGGGCCCCCATATCGAGGGCGACAATTTTCTTGTTTTTAAGCGTTTCCGGAATATCGCCGGAGACGATGCGCTGGGCAAGGCCCTCGGCGATGGCCGTTTTGCCGACACCCGGTTCACCGATGAGGACGGGATTATTTTTTGTTCTTCTCGACAATACCTGGATGACCCTTCTTACCTCTTCATCCCTTCCGATGACGGGATCGAGCTTGCCCCTTCTTGCAAGGTCGATAAGGTCTCTGGCATATTTTTCCAGTGACTGGTATTTTCCTTCGGGATTCTGGTCTGTCACTCGCTGGCTCCCTCTGATTTCTTTTAAGGTTTTAAATATGAGATCTCTCGTGAGACCGCTCTTTGCAAGAAGCCTGGCGGCGGCAGTCTCCTTTTCTTCGGACAAGGCGATGAGCAGGTGCTCGGTGCTGACAAATTCATCTTTCAGTTTGCCCGCCTCTTCACGGGCCTTGCTAAAACACCTGTTAAGGGCTGGAGAAAGATAGACCTGGCTGCCGCCGCTGCCGTAGACTTTGGGTGCTTTCTCAAGGACTTTTTTTGTTTCCTCTCTGAGTTGGGAAATATCAATGCCCGCCTTTTTAAGGAGGGGAAGGGTGACGCCTTCTGACTGTTCGAGCAGGGCCATGAGCAGATGTGCCGTGTCGATTTGCTGGTGGTTCTTCTTTTCTGCTATAGACTGGGCCTCGGCAATGGCTTCCTGCGATTTTAGGGTAAATTTGTCAAATCTCATGACTTGCCTCGTCGTTTATTTGTTTTGAACATTCACTTTTAATATAATTACCACTTGCCTGGCTGTCAATATGGCTGCAGGATGATGGGAAGGGCTGATGAAAAGCTCTGCTTTTCTTCTCTTTGACAGGATCAGGGCAGAAAAAGAGGAAAAAAACTGACATCTCCTTTTTTTATTGTTACAATGAGCTTGTCGCCAAAAGAGCGGGGTATGTTTATCGGTTCATTCCTCAAAGACAATCTAATTAGAGGATAGAGGTATGGTTATTACAGGTAAGAGAATTCCCAAAAGAAGGCAACTTATTTATTATTCAGAGGTTGTCGACCAGAATAAGAAGACCCTGGCAGGTTATCTTATTGATATATCGACTTCGGGTATAAAGCTGATGATGGAAGGGGAGGTTGAGACTGACAAGCTTTTTGCTTTTGAAGCAAAACTTCCCTATGAGATAGAAGGCCGCAAAGCGCTTGTTTTTGAAGCAAAATCAATCTGGTGCAAAAGGGACGTCAATCCCGACTATTATGCGGCGGGCTTTGAAATAGAGAAAATAGATATTGCCGACGAAAAGATTATTATAAAACTTATGCTCGAATACGGTTTCAGTAAATAGACGGGCCTTCACGACAAAAGCCGGCGCATAAATATCATCATAAGTAAAGAAAGCTTTTCCTGCCAAGCCTGAGCAAACCGACTAAAATCCCATGAATAAGCATACGAAAAGATTTATCATATCGTCGTTCATCTATTTTTTAGCGGGTTGCACTCTCGGTGTGGTCTCTGTGGCCATGCCTGAACTTGTGACTGTTCTTCGCCCCGTCCATGCCCATCTGAATCTGCTCGGCTGGGTTTCCATGATGATTATCGGTGTGAGCTATTTCGTTATTCCCCTGTTTATCGGAAAAAACCCCTATAGTGAAAAGGCCCTTACCCTTCATTTTGCAACGGCCAATATCGGGATTATCGGTATGGTCTTTTCTTTTGCCACAATGAATTATGGCCTTTTACCGCTTTTTGCCCTTATTGAAGTCTTTTCGTCTTACCTCTTTCTCTTTAATATTATCTCGACGGCCATCAAAGGGGAGGCGGTTAAAGAGCTTCCTTCGAACTGGGATTTTCTCATGGGAGAGGCTGATAAGGAGGTGGATAAATGGGCTTCCTGTTTTACGCAGGCGGCAACGCTTTATTTTGTAATAGGGTGTTCCCTCGGCGCTTACATGGCCCTGTCCGCTTCAGGGTGGGCTTTTTTGAAGGTCCATTTTCACATCAATCTTCTCGGCTGGATAACGATGATGATTTACGGTGTCGCCTACCATATTTTCCCCCGTTTTTCCCGTAGAGATGTAAAGAATAAAGGGCTTGTAAAAACCAACTTTATAGTGGCTAATTCAGGGCTTCTTTTTATGGTTGCCGCTCTTATTTTAGAGGGGAGTTTAAGCTCCGGGCTTTCACAGATGTTTATCGGGATTTCCGGACTCATTGCAGGGTTGGCAGGCCTTATGTTTGTTTATAATATTCTCCCCTCTGTATTGTCTGCCGTAGAGACTATGGGTAAGGCTTCGGTTCGCTTTGTTCTTGCCAGCCTCACTTATCTTGTGCTCGGTATCATACTTGGTCTGTTAATGGCATTCATGCCGGGACTTACTGAAAAAATCATGCCTGTCCATGCCCACCTAAACGTCCTTGGTTGGATTACCATGATGATTTATGGTGTCGGTTACTACATTATTCCAAGGTTTGCCGGCAGGGAGCTTCACAGTCAGGCTATTGCCGGTTTGCAGTTCTGGATTGCCAATGCAGGTCTCCTGTTCTTTCTTATCCTTTATCCCCTGGGAGGTGAGATGCGGCAGGTGGCGACTCTATTTGCATTCCTCGAACTGGTTGCTGCCGTCCTTTTTATCTATAATATAGGCCGTTCCCTCCTCAAAGAAAGTTTCTGACGAAGCAATCTCTAATTTCTTGGTTTATATAAGCCTGAGATTACTTCGCTTCCCTCGCAATGACAGAAGCAGAGGACCTTTTATTAGTTCATCAGTTGCTTTTTTCAGCTTCACAGGTATTTTTTTACAAAAAAAAGTTCCTTTTATCCAAAAAAGCTTGACTTTTTTTGGCAAAATCTGTAAAAGAGGAGTTTTTCATTTTACCCGGTTTGGTTAAACCTTAAGAACTATTAACAAGAAATATCAGGAGGTAATAATGCAACTGACAGGTTTGTTATGGGGAGGAAAACTCCTTGAGAGAGTTGAATTCCCGACAGCGGAAGTCCTCGGGCCAGAGGCAAGCGTTGATGAGATCAAGGATCTTATCAAGAGGAAGGGGCAGGTTTTCATCAAGCCTATCTTCAAAGGAGGTGTCGGTAAAAAAGGTAAGTCCGGCCTTATCGGAAGGGCTTCCGATATTACAACGGCCATTTCAGAAAAGGAAAGACTTTATTTTGCGGAACATGTTCACGGCACGACAAGCGCCAAGGCTGACGGCGTTACTTTCGAAGGGGGAGTAGCGGCAGACCATGAAGTTTACTTTTCACTCAGTGATTCTACAGAATTCCGCGCACCTGTTATGACTATTACCCACCACGGTGGTGTCGATATCGAAGAGCTTCCGGCGGACAAGATCAAGGTTGTTCCCTTCGATCCGCTTACAGGACTGAAATCATTCCACGTATCCAATGCACTGGAAGAGCTGGGCGCTCCCAAGGAGATCATCAGCCCCCTCGTTCAGAACCTTCCCAAACTCTGGGACCTTTACAACAACTACGGCATGAATATGCTTGAACTGAACCCCATCAGGATGAGCCCGAACAAAAAAGGCAGACTCGTTCCTGTTGCCTGTGACTTTAAGGGTTCTTTCGATCAGGACGATCCGGCATGGAAGAGGCTTGAGCTTCCTTCTCACCTCTTTGCTTCCGACTACTCCGAGTTCGAGCAGGAAATTAACCAGCTTAGAACTTATCAGGGACAGTCCGATGTTTTCGTCATGAATGACAAGGGAACCATTACGGCGCCTACCTTCGGTGGTGGAGCCAATGCGCTTGTAACGGAGCTTCTCGGTGACAGGGCGACTATCTCTTCCGACTTCGGTGGTAACCCTCCCTATGAGAAGATGTTCCAGATTTCACAGATCTGCTTCAAGTACTGGCTCAAGCAGTCCAACGTGCTTTTTGTTATCGGTGGCAAGGCGAATAATACTGATATTTATGAAACATTCAGGGCCATGGCTGACGCGCTGAGATGGTATTTCCAGACCTACGGACCGACACCGCTTTATGTTGTTGTCGGAAGGGGCGGACCAAATCTCATCAGGGGTATGGCTTACATGAAGGACACCCTTGAGTCACTGGGTCTTCCATACAGGGTTTTCGGTTTCGACAGTGCCATGAGCGAAGTTGTAAACTATGCCCTTGCAGCGGACAAGTGGATGGAAAAAGAGGGTAGAAAACAAGTTTCAGCCCTCATAGGCGCTTGATAATAAGGAGGAAATGAGCGATGCATAAAGAAGGTGTAAAAGGATTCCCTTACTACGTAGGGGTTGACTCGCTTAGCGAGATAGCGACAAAAGATGACCGCGTTTGCGTATTAAATATTGTTGGTGGCGAGAGCAGGACCGTAACGCCTGTCAGCCATATTTATTCGGGCGGCAATATCGTTTTCGGTACCAGCCCCGGACGCTCGGGGCAGAAGCTGAAAACTTCCATTGGTGATATTCCTGTTTACAACTCGGTTAAAGAAGGACTGGCGGCAGGCCACAAGTTCAATACGGCTGTTATCTATCTTCCACCTTCCGGTGTAAGAGACGGCGTTGCCGAGGTTGTCAGGAAAAATCCCGATCTTAAGAAGGTAATCATTCTTACTGAAAAGGTATCTGTCAGGGATTCAAGAATTGTAAGAGCTATTTGCCAGACTAACGGCGTTGACGTTTTCGGTGGTAACTGCCTCGGTGTGGCCGATTCCTGGAATCATGTAAGGATCGGTGGCGCTCTCGGCGGTAACGCCCCTGAAGAATCTCTCCTCAAGGGTTCCGTGGCCCTCTTCTCCAACTCGGGTAACTTTACGACGACTATCGCCGTTTATCTCGGTACGGAAGGATGGGGAACGACGACTTCCATCTCATCCGGTAAGGATGTTTATATCCAGTACGGCCCGAAAGAATTTACACATGCATTCCATAATGATGACCGTTCAAAGGCGGCCGTTATGTACGCCGAGCCCGGTGGATATTACGAGCATGGCCTCAAGTTCGACAAGCCCGTTGTCGCCTGTGTTGTTGGACGCTGGAAGGCGAAGCTGACCAAGGCCTGCGGACATGCCGGTTCTCTTGCCGGGTCCGGTGATAACGCCATGGCTAAAGAGCAGTGGTTCATGGACTACTTCGATTGCGATGATATTTACACACCGGAAAAGCCTGTATTCACAAAGAAGGGCGCTGTTGTTACAAACATTGCTCACATTCCTGAAGCTCTTTCAAAGGTTATGGAAGCCAACGGCATCAAGCCTGACTTCGAGCCGACAGGTGACCTTTCTCTCAAATGCTGGATGGGTAACAACCAGGGCCTCAACCTTCCTGAAGAACTCGATGTGCCTGTTGTTACGGCAATGGAGCCCTACGATGAGCAGATTGAAGCCATTGACAAGCAGGTTGGTGCTCAGTTCCCGAGACAGGCCATGAAGGACACTTCAGGCGCATCCATGATGGATCCCAAGACGCAGGTTACCAAGGTCCACAAGGTTTCCATCCTCGATTGTTCCAAGAAAAATCTTGAGGAAAACCTCGTATTCTCTCTCATGAAGGAATACCCTGAAGAGAGAGCAACAAAGCTTGCTAACCTCGCTTTTAATACCTACGTTAATATGAATGGTGATGTTGCACTTGCTGCAGCTGATGCATCAAGAGAAGCGGAGAACTCGCCAAATACGGTTCTTGCTTCTGCTATTTCTATTATCGGTAAAGGCCGTGCCAAAAAGGCCACTGCCGCTATCGATCTTATGACGGAGCTTTTCCAGCATGATAAAGTAGAAGATCCTTTTGCCGGTGACGGCGCTGCCAGGGCGGGCGCTCTTTCTGCCGATCAGAAGGCGGTATTAACTGACGGTGAAGATGGTTCCAAATTCCTGGAAAGCGCAAAATCACTTGGTGGTGATTCCATGTTCATCCAACTCCTCGATGCAGCGACAGGCGGCAAGCCTTCACAAGACGCCGTACTTGGCGCTATCTGGGCGACTGTTGGCTGGAGCGGTCTCATGAGGAAGAAAATTTCCAAACTTACCATGGGCGAACTCCCCTGGTATTCGCTTGTATTCAGCGCATTTGTCGGTGCTTCCGTTCCTGCTGCCAAGCATACGGCTGACAGCTTCTGCGGTGTGAAGAGTGATGAGATCATTGATGGCTGGAGCTTTACGGAAACGGCCTTCCTTGCTCTTATCGGTAAAAAGCCGAATAAAGCGGAGCTCTTCGAGTTCAGCGTTCTTCTCGGTCTTATCATCTCCAACGGTCCGGGAACAATCTCTGCCCAGGGCGCTAAAGGCGCCGTCAGTGCAGACGGCCCGCAGGACCCACTGAGAGTCCAGATCAACAAAGCCTTCGTTGGAATGCTCACGCACACCGGTTTTGCCCATGGCGGTAACGGTTACGAGGCGGTTGCCTTCCTTATCGACCTCTTCAAGAGCAGTGGTCTCAAGGACCCTGCCGATAAGGGACACGGTATCGACCTCAAGGCGATTGCAACTAAATACTCCAGGGACTACGCCGACTACAAGAAGCGTGAGAAAGCGGCAGGAAACATCGATTACGCCAAGGTGCCCTGTATTAACCACCCTGTCTTCAAAGGCAAGGATGTTAACTACGACCCAAGAGAGCAATTCGTCTCAGGGCTCTTTAACGACAAGGGGATTTACAACGTATTCCTCGATTTCTACCACAATATAGTTCAGTCCATGTTTGAGACAAAGGTAACGAAGAACGTTTACTGTGTTAATGTAGACGCTGTTATTGCTGTCATCCTTCTCAAGATGGTCTGGGGCCTCTACAACGACGGCAAGATAAGTGACGCTGAAGTTGAAAGCGCTGGTTTCACGACCTTCCTCTTCGGCAGGATGATCGGTACGGCCATCGAAGCGGACGATCACCAGAACAGGGGCAGGAATATGGATACAAGAACTGCGGCAAGCAAGTGCAGCTATGTAGGGTAAGTATCTGAATTATAGATTGACTGAAAAGGCCCTCCCCGATTCGGGAGGGCCTTTTTTTTGATTCTTCCCTCCTGCAACAAACAAAATTATCCTTCTCTAAATGATAGTAGCTTTTAACCGGAAAGTTGCAATTTCTTATTAAATATGATTTAGTTTAAATCAAAATCTTTGCATGGCTGGCTGACGATGCGAAAAAAATACTTAAAGGGGAACAATGATTAAAGCAATGCGAATATTGGTTCTAATGCTCCTGGCTTCATTAGTTGCGACAGGATGTTCGACGATGGATGTTGCTCCCGAGCGCGGCATGGACCAAAATGGTAATCCCGTTTTCAATTCAATTCAGATATATGAGCAATCGAATGAAGAATACGATCTAGTCGCCGGTTACTATACAATTGGTGGCAATATCGCCAATCCCGAATCATCCGTTTTTGTATCGATCGATCCTACAATTGCCGAAATAATGGACTTCGCAACGGGGAGACCTTCCTATTTTTTCGTTGTACACAAGCGTCGGATCACGAAAGCACTTCTTTCATTGAACCCGATCAATGGTGGACGCGGCTATAATTACACACTGGTGGACGCCGAAACCGGCACTGCAGAAAGGGCACCTTCAAAATTGCGTGGCAGCTTGACAGAGCACAGGTACAAAGAATTGACTGGTGCGTTGACTGGTCCTGAGAAAGACACGATTGAATTCAAGGCAGACGAGGCTGTCGGCGTCCCCGTGAATGGCGTATATTACCTGGTGCTTCCTTTTGAAGATGTATTGAATGAAGTGACAGGTATTATTGAAGAGCGGATGTTAATCCAATAACTCTCTCTTCGATTTTTTCAAAACCTTCACTCTTTCCGTATAGATGAAATATTCACTCCAGACCATGACCTGTTCCCAGAAATATTCGATGATTCGTTGAGACCAGGGGCGTTTGACCCATGATGTTAGATCAATTTGGGTGCAATTCTGAAAATCATCGTTAAACATTTCCATAACCTGATGGGCAAAGTCATTATCCCTTACTTCCTGGTTTGCTTCCATGTTCCAGCGAAGACTCCACCGGTCGAGATTGGTAGACCCTATGGAGACCCAGTTGTCACAAAGCATGACTTTCGAGTGGAGAAAAGAGGGTTCATATTCATAGATTTTTACACCGCTTTTCAGCAGTTTGAAATAATAGGTTTGGCTTATTCTTCTTACCGACGGGTGATCCGTGCGGCTGCCCGGTAAAATGATCCTCACATCGATGCCTTTTCTGGCAGCCTTTGCCAGTGTGCGCCTGATCTTCCAGGTAGGAATGAAATAGGCCGTCATGATCCAGACCCTTTTTTTTGAAGTTCTTACGCGGCTTATTAGAGACCTGATGGTGGCATGTCTTTTTCTGCGATCAAAAAAGGCCACCTTCCCCTGCATTATTCCTGCCGTGCCGTGGTTCTTTGCCGGGGAGAGGGATGCTTCCCTTTTGCTCCACCTTTTCCAGAGGTTCAGAAAGGACCTTGCCCAGTCTTTTGTTACGGGTCCTCTGATCTGGACCATTGTTTCCCGCCAATATGTGCTTTTGCCGTCGTTGGCGCTGAATTCGTCGGTCAGGCCGGCGCCTCCCGTAAAGGCTGTTTTACCATCGATGACGAGAAGTTTCCTGTGATTCCTGTGAAGATTAAAGCGCCACTTCCAGTAGCGAAGGGGATTAAAAAAAGCCATTTCTATTTTGCTTTTATTAATCCTTTGCCGGTCCGCATGTCCAAGTTTCCAGGAGCCGAAATCATCGATGAGGAGGTAGACTTTAACGCCCCTTTCAGCGGCCTTAACAAGTTCATTGATAAAGCGCGTGGTTATATCCCCCGATTCCATAAGATACATTTCAAGGAGAATGTATTCCCTTGCCTCCCTGACGGCATCGAGCATTGCCGTAAAAAAAACAGGGCCGTTAACTAAAAGGCTGAAGTGGTTGCCTTCTTTCCAGGGGCTTCCTCTTCTGATTAGGCTTGCTTTTTTTTTCTTCATTTTTATCTTTCGGGAAAAAAGGTGAAATGTGTTCAATTTAGTTCAAGTTATGTGACAAGTCTATTAAATTTTAGCATAGTTTAAAAAAAGGGTTTTGTGGCTATTCATGTCTCCCCCTTTATCAAAGGGGGAATAAGGGGGATTTTCTAATTGCGGTAATTACAAATCCCCCCTCACCCCCCTTTACGAAAGGGGGGAATGGAATATGCTTATGTTTTGTACGCTTTTTCATAGAGTTTCAAGCAGTTCCGACGCTTTACAATTGCATTTGAGGGCGTTTCAGATTATGATATGTCACTGTCTTGAACAGTCAAAGCGTTTAATGGAGGGGATTATGCTGGACCTAATCAAGAAAAGTCTGGAGGCTGCCATCGGAGGTATCTCCAGCACGCAGGAAAAGATGAAAGAGCTTGCCGATGAGCTTGTTGTCAAAGGGCACCTTACAAAGAAGGAGGGTGTTGATCTTCTTGAGGAGCTAAAAGAGACGGTAAAGGAGAGTCATAAGAAACTTTCAGCCATTATTGAAGATCAGGTAAGAAAAATCATGAAAGAGATGGGTGTTGCCACCCGGGCTGATGTAAAGGCTTTGACGGGCAGGATTGATAAGCTCGAAAAAGAGCTTGCAAAAAGTAAGAAAAAAAGCGCCCCTGAAAAGCCTGCAAAGGCGAAAACGAAAAAAAACTGAAAAAGTCGGAAACCTGACAGGGGACAGGTCATCTTAAAACCTGTCTCTTTTATTACGCAGCATTCTTCCCCCTCTTGCAAGGGGGATTCTTTTTCCTGTCACTTTTACCGGAAAAAAGAGTATTAAAGATATTAAGGAGAGTAAAAAATGTTTGAAGGTGCATTTTCGGCGCTGGTTACACCCTTTAAGGATAATCAGGTCGATGAAGAAGCCTTAAGGGGAATTATCGGTTTTCAGATATCGAAAGGGATAAACGGGCTGGTCCCTTGCGGGACGACAGGTGAGTCGGCAACGCTTACCTATGAAGAGCATAAAAAAGTGATCGAGATTACCGTCGATGCGGCAGATGGCCGTGTTCCCGTCATTGCCGGCGCCGGGTCTAATTCGACGGCTGAAACGATAGACCTGGCAGCCCATGCAAAAAAAGCGGGCGCCCATGGGGCCTTGCTTATTACACCTTATTATAATAAACCGACACAGGAGGGGCTTTATCTTCATTATAAAAGCGTTGCTCAAGCCGTTGATTTGCCGCTTGTTCTTTATAACGTGCCGGGCAGGACCTGTGTCAACATGCTTCCCGAAACGTCAGCAAAGCTTTCAGCCATAGAAAACATCGTCGGTATCAAGGAGGCAACGGCTGATATGGAGCAGATCAGCTGGCTGAAAAAACTTTGCCGTGATCAGTTTTCCATTCTCTCCGGTGATGACGCCACAGTGCTCCCCATGATGACTCTTGGCGGCCGTGGTGTAATTTCCGTCGTTTCCAACGTGGTTCCCGGAGAGATGGCCGCCCTTTGCCGGGCCTGCCTCGATGGTGACAGGGATAAGGCGCTGGACATTCATTACCGGTTGCTGCCGCTTACCAGGGCGCTTTTTAGTGAAACCAATCCTATTCCCGTTAAAGAAGCGATTCATATGATGGGGCTCATGAGTGATGAGGTGAGGCTTCCCCTGACGAGGTTGCCCGAAGATAAGAGGCCTGCCTTGTCAGCAGTACTAAAAGAACTTGATGTTATTTAAGAGGGTTTATTAAAGTGGAAAAAATGTTTGAATCTATGCTCTGGAACAGCCGTTATCTGGTATTGCTTGCTGTTATTGCCAGTCTGCTTACGTCGGTTCTTCTCTTTTTTATGGCCTTTTTTAATGTAGGCTATCTGTTGATGAATTCCGTCGCATACATTGGAGATTTCCTTTCCGGAGAGATAACAAAGGAGATGAAGTATGCCTTTCATGCCGATATGGTGGGGCAGATTATCAGTTCCATTGATGATTTTTTGCTCGGTACGGTGCTGCTCATCTTTTCGCTGGGGCTTTATGAACTTTTCATCAGCAAGATAGACCAGGCGGAAGAGGGGAACCAGATCCTGCTCATTAGGAACC
Source organism: Deltaproteobacteria bacterium (assembly GCA_029860075.1). NCBI lineage: Bacteria > Pseudomonadati > Myxococcota > Myxococcia > Deltaproteobacteria bacterium. Next base: position 43,354 of record JAOUBX010000007.1, read on the forward strand.
TCGATGATCTGAAAAACAGGCTTGCCAAGGTCATACTTATGATCCTCATTGTGACCTTTTTCAAGAATGTTATCCAGATTAATTACCATGAGCCGCTCAATATTCTTTATCTTGCCGCGGGAATCCTCATGGTTGCCCTGGCGCTTTACTTTTCTCACAAACAGGAGCATTAATGCCCATATCGCTTGCGCTCCTTGTCGTCGGATTCGCTCTGCTGGCCAAAGGTGGAGATTTTCTTGTCGATGGCGCTTCCTCCATTGCCAAGCATTTTAAGGTCTCCGAGCTGGTCATCGGCCTTACTATTGTCTCGCTGGGTACTTCCGCGCCGGAACTGCTCGTCAACATTATTGCTTCTGTGGGCGGCAGTTCAGGCATTGCTCTTGGGAACGTTTTCGGCAGTAACATTTGTAATACATTACTCATCCTCGGTGTGGCTGCCGTCATTGCACCCATTTCGGTACAGCGGGGTACCGTTTGGAAAGAGATCCCCTTTTCACTCTTTATTACCTTCGTGCTGGGTCTGCTTTTAAACGATACTTTTTTCGGCAATTCAGGCGCAGACCGTCTGTCCAGGGGGGATGGCTTCGTGCTTCTCGTTCTTTTCGGGCTTTTTATGTACTACGTTTTTACAATCAGCAGCAGTGATGAAGCGGGCGGAGAGGATGGCGAGATTGCCGATATGGGGCTTGGCAAGTCTTCTGTTTTTATTGTTCTGGGACTGGTTGGTCTTGTGGCGGGAGGTAAGCTGGTTGTCACAGGCGCCGTTGATATTGCAAGGACTTTCGGAGTCAGTGAGGCCCTTATCGGACTGACTATTGTTGCTATCGGAACGTCACTGCCGGAACTCTTCGCTTCGGCCATGGCTGCCTATCGCGGCAAGTCCGATATTGCCATAGGCAACGTAGTCGGATCGAATATTTTTAACGTTCTTTTCGTTCTCGGCATCAGTTCCGTTATCAAGACCATTCCCTATCCCTCCTTATTAAATGCAGACCTCGCTCTTGTTGTCCTGTCCATTTTTTTTGTTTTTGCTTTCATGTTTTCAGGCAGGAAGCACCGCCTGGAAAGATGGGAGGGCGCGTTGCTTGTATTTACCTATTTCGCCTACATGGTTTATCTTGGCATAAGGGAATAGTAGAAGCTCTCCCGGCATTTGCTTGTCATTCCCGATTTAGTCGGGAACCCATAAAACCTAAAAGATTATTTTAGACGGGATTAGCATGATTTACGGGATAAAGATGAAAAATGAAATGTCAGGGTAATATTTTGCCAATTGCCTGCCAGGGGATGACTTCAACGCCTGTACGAAGCTGGGTTTCTTTTCCTCCGTAAACAATTCTTGCCGGACCAGCTGTTTCACCCGCGAAAACAAGCCACTTGTCAATACCTTTAAAGTAGTCACGAGTAATGGTTTGCCCGGATTTTATTTCAAGGGGCTCCAGCTTTTCACCTTTCTCCATAATCAGATCGATCTCGTTGCCCGTACTGTCCCGCCAGAAGCACAAATTTGATGCAAGCCCCCGGTTGTATCTGCTTTTCAGCAATTGGGAAATAACAAACCCTTCGAAAAGTGCACCCCTCATGGAATGGATGGAAAACTGTTCTGCATTCTGAATGCCCAGCAAATAAGCTGCCAGGCCTGTGTCATGAAAGTAGAGTTTTGGCGATTTTACAAGCCGTTTACCGAAGTTTTTGTGGTGGGGCGTTAGAAGAAAGACGATATAGCTGGCTTCCAGGATTGATATCCAGGCCTTTGCCGTATTGTGTGTAATACCGCAATCATTGGCAAGTGACGAGAGATTGAGAAGCTGTCCGTTTCTGGCGGCACACATTTTCAAAAAGCGCTGAAAAGTTGTCAGGTCTCTTACGTTAACCATTTGACGCACGTCACGTTCCAGGTAGGTAAGTATGTAATTTGCATGCCATGTTGGTGGTTTTACATCCCTGTCATAGAGCGGGGGATAAAGGCCGGAAAATAGAAGACTGTCGAGAGAGGTTGTCTTCCTGCCTGCTTCCTGGAGTTCACTCAAGGCAAAAGGGAGCAGGTGTACAAAGCCTGCGCGTCCGGCAAGGCTCTGAGTAATGCGGGAAAGAAGGCCGAATTGTTGTGATCCTGTAAGTATGAAGAGTCCGCATCGCTTGTCTTTGTCGACAGTTCCCTGAATGTAGGAAAAAAGTTCCGGACAATTCTGTACCTCGTCGAGAACGGCGCCATCAGGATAGCTTGCAAGAAATCCCCGGGGATCAGTAGTGGCATATTCTCTTTGATCGAGTTCCTCCAGCGAAACATAGGGTTTGTCGCTGAAGAAATCCCGGACGAGCGTTGTTTTCCCCGATTGTCTGGGCCCTGTCACGGTCACAACGGGAAATCCCCGGGAAAGTGAGGCTAATGTATGGGCAGCCTGGCGCTTAATCATAATTTTGATTTTAGCACTTTTTTGCAAATTGTCAATGCAATTTACAATTTGCAAGAGCTTCTGATTGCAAATGTACACTGTCTGATATTATGGCTGAGCTTTACTTTAAGCAAAAAGTAGAACAGGGTTTAAAAGACATTGAAGAAGGCAAGGTTTTAAGCCATGAAGATAGTAAAAGCTTAAATATTTTAAAATCATAATAGTTCTGTGAAGATCAGTGTCGGAGAAACATCTTCAATGTTTTCAAACCTGTTGATCCTGTCAAAAGAAAAAAGATTTAAGGCTTGTTTTTAGACGGGATTAACGGGATTGACGGGATTGACGGGATTGACGGGATAAGGTCAAAGTCGTAGTGAGAATATTAGACACAGATTATTTATGACTGGCTTATGATTTTTACTGAAGGTATTACCTTGGTGTACTATAAGCTCTATCCCTTTTAATCATTCCTGTTGGCATCTCTCCCCATCTCTGGTATAAAAAGTGTATGAAAAAGAAGGAAATCCTTGAACTGATAAAAAAGACTGCCTCTCCTTTGAAGAGGCAGCTGCTTATGGTTTCTCTAATTAGTGCTCTCCTTGAAAAGAGAGGAAAAGTTCCACCCATTCTTATCGGTGGTTGCGCACTTTCTTATTATTCAAGAGAGGTCTATTTTACTGCTGACATTGATCTCGCCTGTAGCGACAGAGAAAGTCTCAATCAGGTCCTCATGGATTTGGGATTTCAAAAAGAAGGGCGCTACTGGTTTAATGATGATCTGGCTATTGCTGTTGAAGCGCCTGCCGGTATACTTGTCGATGAAGACGCTCCTCTGGAAGTAGTCGAGTTTGAAGAAGGTTTAAGTTGTCAAATACTGGGTATGGAAGATCTTCTTATTGACAGGATGAATGCTTGCAAACACTGGAAATCGGAATCTGATTGTGAAATGGTTGAATTGCTTGTAACCCGCTATAAAGAGATTCTTGACTGGGATTACCTGAAAAAGAAGGCATCCAGACCGGAAAATGATATCTATGAAGAATTGTTGGAAATGAAAAGGAAAGTAAACGATGAAAATCAGGAAAACTAAATATGAAGAGGTTTCTCCACTTGAGTTTCTTGCATTACGGGAAAAACTCAATATAGGCAGATACAAAAAAGAACGAAGCCGTGATGACGCAAAAAAGAAGCTTCTTCGTGAACTTGCCTTAAAAAAAATGGATGAAATAGAAAAAGATGATTATATTCTTGTAGGCGAGAGGAAGAGGCGACTCAAGATAGATTGAGGATCTTTTTAGTAAGAATCAGGGTAAATATTAATTGAAATCAGACACAGATTAACACTGATTTCTTTATGATTTGTACTGAAGATAAGAAGGTTTTAATCATATATTATCTGTAAAAATCAGTGTCCGGAAAATATTTTAGAATTTGAAATCCGGTAAATCCTGTTGATCCCGTCAAAAGAAAAAGATTTAAAAGCTTGTTTTTAGACGGGATTGACGGGATTGACGGGATAATGTCAAAGTCGTAGTGAGAATATTAAACACAGATTATTTATGATTGGTTTATGATTTTTACTGAAAAATGGTAGGTTTTTATCTTTAAAATCAGACTTTATCAGTGAAGATCAGTGTCCAGAAAAATGTTTTAGGTCTTGAAATCCAGTGAATCCTGTAAATCCCGTCAAAAGAAAAAAAGGTTTAAAGCTTGTTTTACACGGGACAGGCGGGATAGCCGGGGTAAAATCAGTATCAAAAAAAGATTTCCCTCCAGACTCTCCTCGGAGTCCTCTGCGCTAAATAAACTCCCACAGCTTCTATCCCTTCTTCCGTTCCCAAACTCTTGCAAAACAAATCCCCTTTGTTTTGAACAATATTGCTCTGTCTGACTATGAAAAAACTGAGCGTTCAAAAAAAGATATAGTTTGTATTTTATAATAATATCAGTGTGTTGCGGCTTGTAGCGTTACAATAGTGCTGTATGTGGCGCATTTATTTTATTGACAGATAATGAGAAAATATGTACTTCTATCATCGTTTATTTTTTCCTGTATTTTTTATATTCTTGGAAGTTTAAGGCCATTTTAATGGAAAATATAGGAATACGACGAAATACAGAACTTTCCGGCCAGATATACCTCACTTGATCAAAAAAGATTGATAGCGTTTTGCGGGATCAACGGCATGGAACAACAAATAGGGGAATATCGATAATGGTTAAGTTATTAAAAAATGGGAAAGTTGTCGGGACGGCAGTTGGTCGGAAAGTATTGCCGCAGTAAGCAATGCGCTTAAAAAACAGTGCAGGCCCAGTTGGGTGTTTTGGCATGATGTGTGCCGGGCAAGTATGAATTTTTCATAATGAATATTAAAAAATGGGAGGGAAAACGTATGAATCGTATCTGGAGCAAAGTTATTGTATATAGCTCCTTTCTTATGCTATTTAGCTCACAAGCGCAGGCATTTAAGGTTGATACCCATGTTTGGGTAGGGCAACAGGTCATCAATGACCTGGAAGATGACGGGAAGCTAACATTTAAATTTTTAAATCAATCATCAGTTGAAATAGCCGTAAACAGCGATATTACCAATGCTATTTTAAGTAACAAGTCTGACTTTTTGATGGGGAATATCGGTCCTGACGCTGTTCCTGATGTGGTAGCCGGTCAGATAGCCGTTCATCCCGGCGATACGGATTGGAAAACTAACGGTTGGCTAAATTATTTATTAGGCCGTACTTCCTATAGTGATGATGCCAAGGCCTTTGTTTACGGCTATCTCGGGCATGCCGCAGCCGATGTTTTTTCTCATACTTACGTCAACCAGTATGCAGGGGGCACTTTCCTTCTGACTGATGGAGAAATCCTGGTTGAAGAAAGGCATTTTATCCTGGAGGGCTTTATCAGCAAGCATCTTCCCCCTCTGAAAGACCACACAGGGGCAGATTTAGGTTCGCCATGGAGCCAGATAACACTTGATGACAACTTCGCCACCTTTGCCAGAGATGCCCTGATCTTTAATGACGAGGTTCAAGGTCAATACTGGCAGAATTCCACCGCCCCTCATCTAGCCGCTTACTACGATTACAGAAAGGCTATCCATGATCTCGCTGAAGATCCTATCTGGCATGAAATCGATATGCTGGCCGTGATGATTGTAGGTTATTTCTTCGATATCTCTATTTCTCCTGATGAAGCTGACAAGATTGTTAATGAGGCCCAGCCGATTATCGACACCTTTAATGGGACCATTCCTGATAATCTTCAGCAACTGGATCAGGCTTTATTTGATTTGTCCATGAAGTATGAGGGTAAGGGATTTGCGGCACTTGAACATGCCAATGCCGAGTTGGCCAGATTGGAAAATGATCTTCTGGCAAAAAAACAGGAATTGGATAATAAATTAGTAGAGCTTGCTCTTTTAACTATACCTGAATGTTGCGCTGAGGTTTGTGGTCCGTTTGGCATAGCGTGCGTAGATGTTTGTGAGCCAACTTGCATGGTTTTGCGAGGCCAAATAATTAATCAAATAAATGCACTAAATGATTTTATACACACTCTTGAAAATCAATTATTAGGTATAGAAGACGATTATCATGATGCTGTCAGAGCTGTCAGAGATAATGCTATTATTGCCGCCACTGCTGGTCTGAACATAAAAAATGCCATTATAGATCTCTTGCAGATCCCCTATGCCGATGCATCACCCATTCAAGCAACTTTAAGGTACTGGCGGGATGATGTTGACAAGGCCATGCTTGAATACGTTAAAGCGACGGGACAGACCATGCTTAATACAATGGATCCCAATGCAAGCGCCCTTGAACCGATCACCAATTGGTTCGATTGTTATCACAAGGGGATTATCGGTATACCCACCGCCATCTCCGGCTGTGAGTTCAAGGATTCAGTAGCAGAACTTAAAAATGCACTTGTCAATATAATTTCCATCATTGAAGAGTACTCAACTATGAAAAACGTACTTGGCACTCCCGGTTATACGGAACTAAAGAATCTCGAGCAACAAGTTGTAGATCTGTTTGTGGATGAGCTAAAAGAAGAAGCCGGTGAGCAGCTTTTAAGTATGCTACCCGAAGAGGTAGAGGACATTATTGAACTGATTGATGCAGACCCAAATGATGCGACCTTAAACCTGTATTTCACCAAGCCGGAATCTGGGTCTTACAAAGGACTTGTCATGATTCCTGATATGGCTGAGAGGGTAAAAGCTGAAATGTACTTGAAAGATGGAAAGTTTGATCCTGAAAGGTATGCCGTTGCCTATAATGCCATTGTGCTTGCCAAGCTTGCTCTGCTAGACAAGACTCAGTTAAACGAGTTGGCCACTCAGGCAGGGGTCGATTTGGATGAGTTCGGTGGAAACCTGTTTGATGAGGTAGACAACGCCGTTGCTGTTGCGTTTGAAAACATCGATGCTGATCATCAATGGATGGAAGATCCACCGCCAGTACCGAATACACTGGGACTGCCCTTTGAAACAGCAACTTCATTTGTCTCAGAAACCGGATTTTTGCTCTGGAAAGACAAGGAGAGAGCAAGAGACAAAATGTTCCGTTCTCTTTTCATCGGCCCTCTGTCTCCAGGTATTGATGCACCCAATGAAATAGGAAAGGCCCCTGTTATCAGCAGCGATTATCCCTATAAGCCTTGTTTTGCCCATCCTTATCCCGATGATATTTATGATACGACTTGTACTGACATGATGAGTTTTCCTGTTGTCGTCGTTACGGATGGTGTGGGCCAGGTAACAAGTGCTGATGGCATGATAAGCTGCGGGAGCGATTGTGAGGAATCTTATACTGTTAACACAGTTGTTACCCTGACGGCTACACCTGGAGTTCACTACGATTTTACTGGGTGGGAAGGTGGTGGTTGCGCTGGTGTTACACCATGTACTGTAACCATTGATAAATATCAGCTTGTAAGAGCGAACTTTACCAAAAAGATTTATAATTTAATGATCTCGAAAACAGGATCCGGTACCGGTACTATTTCAAGTGCATCTATCGGGATAAATTGTGGGGAGAATTGTTCCTATGGCTATGAAGCGGAAAACTCGGTAACTCTTACGGCTAAACCAGACATTTGTTGTGAGTTTAGAGGTTGGAATGTTGCTGGCTGCGGCGGACTTGATTGCAGCATCTCAATGAATTCTCCTTTGACAGTATCGGCTGAATTTCAACCTGCAACAGATCTGGTTCGCATCAAAGAGACTCTAATGCCTTTCAACTCGATTCAGGCAGCCTATGAATACGCTCATAATGCTGGAATGACTACTGTTACGATTCAGAGTAAAGCTGTTGAGTTTGCTGAGACTGTTGATCTGCGCTGGCCCATTTCAGTGACATTGGAGGGTGGATATAACTGGAATTATACGGTTGCAGATAATGTAACTATATTGAACGGTGATATAAACGTTAGTAATGGCAGCGCAAATATCGCGAGCTTTGTTCTGCAATAAAAAAAATATCTAAAGGAAAAGAGAGGTAAAAATGAAAAAAACAATATTGGGTTTATTCGGTTGTATATTGTTAATTGGTGTCTCGGTTTATGCCGCTGGTGATCTTTTTTTAACGGGGAACCTGATTGTTGAAAATGGTAATATTGGTGTAGGAACAACCACTCCACAAGCCAGGTTGGATGTTAAAGGCACTATTTCCGGTTTTGGTGTTGTACCTATAGGATCAGTCACCGCCTGGCATAAATCCTTTGAAAATACACCGGTGCTGCCCGATGGCTGGGTGGAATGTAATGGACAGGTACTTGATGATGCAGCTTCGCCTTATAACGGTCAAACAATTCCCAATCTGAATCTAACCAACCAGAGTGACTCGCTCAATGGATATACCAATGGTGCTTTTTTAAGGGGGGGGGAAACTTCCGGTACAGTTCAGACTGCTACTTCCCATGTAAATGTTTTCGGGCATCCATCAGGTTCATACAGAATGACTTATACTCCCAAAGTTGAGACACCTTTCGGCCCTCCAGGAAATGACAAAACGCTAACAACAGGTTGGATTGATGCCAATTGGCAGGGTACAAGTTGGGGAACTGGTGATTTGGTTACTACTTATGCATCCCGACCGGTTAATATGTCGGTTGTATGGATAATGCGAGTGAAATGATTAACTGTTTTCATGAAAATCTTTGGTTTTAGCAGAAAGAGGTAAAAAGTGAAAAAATATATAAAAATAAAAACTGGTATTTTAGGTATTGTATTGTTGCTCATTGGTACCGGATTGTATGCAGCTGATCTGACAGTAACCGGTGCTGTAAAAACGCCTACAATTTGTGATGAAAATGGGAATAACTGTAAAGCAGTATCGAGTATTACCTCACAATTGTTTGGTAATAGAATAGAGAAAACACTTGGAACATACTTGGCTGAGACTGACGGTTTTTTGCATGGATACGTTATAAGTATGGGAACGATAGCTAATAATCTTCTTATATACACCGATTCAAATCCTGATCCGACTAGTTTAATAATTAGAGCAGGTAAGGAAACCACATCAATTCCTATTTGGAACTATGTGCCCTTTATGGTGCCGATTAAAAAAGGAGATTATTATAAAATAGTCTCTGAAAACTCAGTTGTTGCAAGTATTTATTGGATGCCTATAGGAAATTAATTGGGTTTGTCAAGTAATCGTTAAAAGGGTGAGCAGTGCTCATCCTTTTTATTTGAATTAAAATCCGGTTGATCCAGTCAAAAGAAAAAGATTTATTCTTAGACGGGATTAACAGGATTGACAGGATAAGAGCAAAAGAAATAATCGGACACAGATTTATTATGATTATTTAAAAAAGACAAGTTCTTACATATTTACAATCATATTTTGATCAGTGAATATCAGTGTCGGAAAAAAGTTTTAAGGGTTTTAAAAATCCGGTAGATCCTGTAAATCCTGTCAAAAGAAAAAAATTAAAAGACTGTTTTTAGATGGGATCAACGGGATTTACAGGATAAAAAAGCTAAATTTCTTTCTTCGTGAAACCTTCGTGCCCTTGGTGGATAAAGATTGATGCAGAACTTGACTTAATTCCTTCTGGATTCCCGATCTGGCCGGGAATGACAGATTATAAACAATCAGTGTCTAATTATTTTTTTTACTCTTTCCCCAACTCCTCCATCACTGCCGAAAAGAGCAGCGGCAACATAATCTCATGATGCCCCGTGAGAGCATAACCCTTTCCACCGTCCTGTGTGGGGCGCTTTACCACATTGGTGAGGGGCCGGTAGTGCTGCATAAAGTCCATGTTAACGGTAGAGAAGTTTTTCACCTCGTGCCCCAGGTTTCTGACCAGTGTAAGGGCCTTTAAAAAGACTTCCGGCAGGAGGACGGCTGAGCCTACGTTAAGATAAATGCCGCCGTCGAGCCTGGAAATGACTGACGAAAAAAGCCTGAAATCGGTGTAGCTCCCTTGGCCTATCGCTGCGCCGTCGGCATGGGGGTGCATGTGGATGATATCTGTTCCTACGGCCACGTGGATGGTGACAGGCACGTTCAGTCGTGCTCCGGCGGCAAGGATACTCTTGCCGGCATGAGGGAGCTTTTCCCTGTTGATCATCTCGCCCACGCTTTGGCCGATGCCGATGCCCTTCTTTACACCTTCCTTGATGGCAACATTCAGCATTCTGCCTGTCTCCTCGGCCATGCCGAAAGTGCCGCCGTCTATTTCAGCGGCTACGTCTTCAGAAGTTTGTCCCGTATAGGCCAGTTCGAAGTCGTGGACAATGCCGGCGCCGTTCATGGCAATGGAATTGATAATGCCTTTCTCCATGAAATCAATAATCATTGGACCGAGGCCAACCTTGATGACATGGGCGCCCATAGCGAGGGCAATCACTTTTTCTTCCCTGTGGGCCCAGGCCGTTTTTGCGGCAATTTCCTTCAGGTCTCCTGCTGCAAGAATTTGAGGTAATCCTTCCAGGAAAGCGGCAAAGGAATTTCCACTTTTTACAGGATGGCCCAGGTCGTCAACGGATACCTTGCTTTTTCTCCCTTTTATGGAATAGGTTTTTACCTTATCCAGTTCAATTGGCTTAAAATCTTTCATCATTATTTTACCCCGAAAATAATCTGGTCTACCAGATCGCAGATGGCGTGGCCTATGGTAATGTGGACCTCCTGTATTCTTGCCGTTGCTTCCGATTCCACATTAAGGAGAACGTCGACAGCTTCGGCTATCTTGCCGCCATTCTTGCCTGTAAAAGCGACGGTTTTCACTCCTGTGGCGCGGGCTGCTTCCAGGCCCTTGAGCACGTTTGGTGAATTGCCGCTCGTGCTTATTCCAATGGCTATGTCTCCCTTTCCTGCCAGAGCCTTTACCTGCTTGGAAAAGATTTCTGAAAAATCGTAATCATTACCGATGCTTGTAATAATAGAACTGTCTGTCGTCAGGGCAATGGCCGGCAGTGGTGGCCTTTCTATGCGGAACCGGTTGACGAATTCGGCAGCCAGGTGCTGGGCGTCTGCCGCACTTCCTCCATTGCCGAAAAGGAGCAGCTTGTTGCCGTTTTTGAATGCATGCGCAATGGAGACGGCCATATCAACAATTGCATTGACATTCTTTTCTGCAAAACTTTTCTTCAGTTCGGCGCTCTCTTCAAATATTGCTAAAACCTTGCCTTCCATTATTATCTCCCTTTTTCAGGTTTTGCTGTTTTCTTGGTTGCGAAACATTCAATAGTAAATCAGGTTTTCCGCAGTAAAATAACTTGCATTTTATAAGTCCCTAAACTATGATTAGTATCAAAAAAGACAAGGAGGAAATTATGGGCGAAAATACCCTTACCCTTTCTGATGACGGTTTTGAGGCGGAGGTTCTCTCCTCCGATGTTCCTGTTCTTGTAGACTTCTGGGCTACCTGGTGCGGGCCATGCAAGGCGATTGCACCGATTATTGAAGAGATAGCTACAGAGTACAGCGGCCAGGTAAAGGTAGGAAAGCTGAATGTGGATGAAAATCCAAAGACGCCGGGTAAATATGGTGTTAGAGGCATTCCGACCCTCATACTCTTCAAGGGTGGAGAAGTTGTCGACCAGGTTGTCGGCGCTGTTCCCAAGTCACAGCTTGATGAGCTTGTGAAAAAAGCCATTTAAAGCGTTGCCATTTCCAAAAAGCCGGGCCATATGGCCCGGCTTTTTTATTGGTCTATTTAAAAGTCAGGGGCTTAAGCGTTTACCCTGATCTCCTTAAGCAGCGACAACTCATCAAGCGCTTTCCCCGAACCGACGACAACACAGGAGAGGGGATCATCCGCAATGGTCACAGGCAGTCCCGTTTCCCTTCTTAAAAGCTCGTCAAGCCCGTTTAGAAGCGCTCCTCCCCCGGCAAGCACTATCCCCTTGTCGACGATTTCCGCTGCCAGCTCAGGGGGTGTTCTTTCAAGGGCGATCCTTACTGCCTCGACGATAGCGTTTGTAGGCTCGCTCATGGCTTCCTTGATCTCATCGGAGGTGATTTCCAGGGTCTTGGGAATTCCCGCAACGAGGTCTCTGCCCTTGATTTCCAGTATCTTCGTTTCGCTTTTTGGATGAACGGTGCCGATATTCATTTTGATTAGTTCTGCCGTCTGCTCCCCCACAAGAAGATTGTATTTTCGTTTTATATACTGGACGATAGCTTCGTCCAGCTTGTCACCGCCGACCCTTACCGACTTGCTGTAAACAATGCCGGAGAGGGATATGACGGCAACTTCCGTTGTTCCGCCCCCGATGTCTACGATCATGTTGCCCGAAGGTTCCGTAATGGGAAGGCCCGCCCCGATGGCCGCAGCCATGGGTTCTTCTATGAGATAAACTTCCCTTGCGCCTGCAAATTCGGCAGATTCCCTGACGGCCCTTTGCTCTACCTGCGTGATTCCTGAAGGCACGCATATGATGATTCTCGGCCTTACCAGGGTTTTCCTGTTGTGCACTTTCTGAATAAAGTACCTGAGCATGGCCTCCGTTATTTCAAAGTCGGCAATAACGCCGTCTTTCATGGGACGGATTGCAACGATGCTTCCCGGTGTTCTTCCGAGCATTTTTTTCGCTTCATTGCCGACGGCGAGCACTTTCTTGAATCCCTGTGTGTCTTTATGTACTGCCACCACAGAAGGCTCGCTGCTTACGATGCCCTTCCCCTTGACGTATATAAGTGTGTTTGCTGTTCCCAAATCGATGGCAAGATCCCTGGAGAACAGTCCCAGGAATTTATTAATCAACATTTCTTTCTCCTTTCAAACAGAGCGGATTTAAATCGGAAATGCTATCAGATAAAATATCCAAGATCAAGAGAAAACAGTTCCACCGTAGAAATAATACTTGTTTTTTAACCCCTCCCTGTTTTACTATGGGCGGTAATTTTTTCTGAAAAAATATAATCCCGGAAAGGGCGGTTGGATCATGGTTTCCGGCGCAATCGCTTCATTCCGGGATAATAACGATAAGTATAAAGGAGTGGTATTTCATGTTAGGTTTAATGCGCAGACATTCACGTTCAATTTTTATCAAACTAATCTATGTGGGGCTCATATTAAGCTTTGTTGTCTGGGGGATTGGTACTTACCAGAGCAGGGACAGCTTCATTGCAGCCAGGGTGGATGGTGAAGAAATCAGCATGTCGGAATACCAGCGGACCTTTGATAACATGCTCAACTCTTTAAAGGAGAATATGAAGGAAAACTTTAAGGAGGAGATGATCGAGGCCTTTAATCTCAAAAAGCAGGCAATGGACTCGCTTATTAACAACATCCTCCTCCGGAAGGAGGCAAAAAGGCTGAGCCTTCGCGCTGAGGATAACGAAATTCAGGGCAGGATAGACTCATACCCCGCTTTTCAGAAGGATGGCCGCTTTGATAAGGCAACTTACCGCCTGGTGCTCAAGAATAACCGGCTCAAACCTGCTGATTTTGAGGAAGAGCAGAGACGACTGATCCTCATGTGGAAAGCGGAAAGCGCCATAAAGAACAGCGCTGCAGTTACCGATGATGAGGTGCTAGCTTCGTTTGTGGAGCAAAAAGAGACGGTCAGCCTGGATTACATCAAGGTTTCTCCGGATAAATTCAAGGGCCGGGTTAAGCCTTCATCTGCCGAGGTGCAGGAATACTTTGCCGCCAATATGGGCGAATTTACTATCCCTGAAAGGGTAAAAATGGGCTATGCCCTTTTCAAGCCCGAAGATTTTGTCAAGAAGATCAAGCTTACTCCCGAAGAATATGAGGACTATTATAACAGCTATATCGATGATTTTACTATTCCGGGAGAAGTTCGGGCGAGCCATATTCTGCTTAAGTTCAATGACAACCGTGAAGAGGCGAAAGCGAAAGCCGGGGAGTTGCTTGAAGGGATTAAAGGCGGGGAAGATTTTGCGGCGCTGGCTGCGGAGCATTCGGAAGATCCCTTATCTGCCGGCAAAGGCGGCGATCTGGGTTTCTTTGGTCCCGGGGATATGGTTAAGGACTTTGAAGAGGCCGCTTATGCCCTGGAGAAGGGCGCTGTTAGTGAGGTTGTGGAAAGTGTCTATGGTTATCATATTATAAAGGTAACCGATATTAAGGAGGAGAAGGTTACTCCTCTTGCCGAGGTTAAGGGGAAGATCAGGAAGGTGCTTGAATCAGAAATATCGAGGGAGCTTGCCGAGAGCATGGCCGAAGATATTTATTATGAAGCCCTGAGAGGGAAAAACCTGGAAGAACTGGTCAAGGAAGAAAAGATTCCTTTCAAGACAACCGGTTTCTTTAATCTGGATAATATTCCCGCACAATTTGATCCTCTTAGAGAGGTTGTCTTGTCGGCCAATGCGGAAGCGCCGGGATGGGTGAGCAGACCCAGAGAGGCTGAGGGGAAGTTTTACATTCTTACCCTTATAAATAAAGAAGCGCCGAGAGAGCCCAGGCTCGAGGAAGTAAAAGCCGCCGTCACGGCGGCGGTAAAAGAGAAAAAGGCAAGAGAGGTGGCCGCTGCCCTGGGAGAAAAGCTCCTGGAAGGGATCAAAAAAGGGTTAGACCTTAAAAAGACCGCTTCAAATAACGGTCTGAAACTGGAATCGACAGATCATTTCAGCAGGGTAGCCCATTCCATCCCGGGAATTGGCGTGTCGCAGGAAATAGTAGTGGATGTGTTTCAGTTGAGCAGTGAAAAGTCCATTTCTGAAAAAACCTACAACGTTGGAAACAATATTTTTGTTGTGGGCCTTAAAGAGAAGAAGGATGCTGATCCCGCGGAATATGAAAAAGAGAGAGAGAGCTTTCGTTCCAGACTTCTTGAGCAGAGAAGAGACGAGGTATTCAGGCGCTGGCTCGATGAGGCGAGGAAAAATGCCGACATCATTTATAACGAAGATTTGGCAGACCTGAAAGGGTAAGGTGAATCGGGAAGCTTAATCTCTGTTAAAGAGGGATTTTAATCGGGAAAGGCCGTGAAACCGATGAATTACACTATAAATATATGCCCCCTTGCTGTTTCCGGGCTTAAAAACCTCTCTTTTTGTTTATGGCCCTGACCATGCTGTAGAGGGTGTCGTTTACCGGTGTTTCTCTTTTGAGTTCTTTTCCCCTTTTTGATACTGCGCCATTTAACGCTTCTATCTCCATTCGCCGGCCCTTTTCCATGTCCATGAGCATGGAAGTCTTTATCTCACCCTGTTTTTCCGTGTGGGCAATTGTTTTTTGGGGAAGGTCACGGGAAACGGCAATGCCGAGGCCCTGTGCCAGGTCAACAACTTCTTCCATCGCTTTTTGGACAACCTCTCTTGTCGACTTGTCTGACAGTATATTACTGACGGCGCATCCCGTCAGGGCGGTAATGGCATTAAAACCGCAGTTCCATACCATTTTCTGCCACATTACCTTTTTGATGTCCTCTGAAAGTCTTGCCTCTATGCCGCAGGACTGGAATGTCCGGCAGACCTTTTCTCCTCTTTCAGAGAGGCCGCCCTCGATTTCGCCGAAGGTTATGCTCCCGGCAGCGCTGTGAACGATGAGTCCAGGCTCTTCCATGCGGGAGCCTATGAAGGCAACGCCTGCCATCACCTTTTCCATGCCCAGAATTTGTCCCAGCTGCTCTTCATTATCTACACCGTTTTGGAGGGAAATAATTATTGTTTCAGTTCCAACCATGGGTGCAATGAACTGAGCCACCTCCTTTGTGTCGAAGGACTTGACACAGAAAAGGATAAGGTCACAAATTCCTGTTTCGGAAGGATTGTCGCCCGCCTTGACGTTAATATGAAAATCACCCTTATAGCTTTTTACCCTGAGACCCTCTGTTTTTAAAGCTTCCAGGTGTTTTCCCCTGCCGAGAAAGGTAACATCCATACCTCCACGGGCAAGCAGACCTCCATAGTAAGCGCCTACACCGCCGGGGCCTGCCACTGCAATTTTCATTGTTTGACTCCCTTCCTTATTACCCATTTTTATGGAGGGTAAATTATAACCTTGTTCTCCCTTTTGTCAATACCGTAAGAGACCGGCTTTTTTGCCTGATGCGAGGGTGTTCGGGGGCTAGAATCTTCTTGACAGTAAGGGGATTTATTACTACTATTTCGGTGGAGGTTAGTACTCCTTCAAGGTGATAAATTGGGGCTCAGAGCTTCACAAGTCAGTCAAGGCAAGGCGCGGTCCGATGAGAATGGTTTGCCCTTTTCAAGGACTGCAACGCAGCATTGGCCAACTGAACTCTAATTTATCACCTTGAATGAGTACTAGGCAAATCAAAGAGAAAACATTCTCCGATCATGTTGTTCTTTTTATTGCAACGGGAGGGTATAGCGGTTACTTTCCCTTTGCCCCCGGGACGGCAGGGACGGTTGCCGCCATTCCTGTTTACCTCCTCTTTGCCATGCCCGGTCACATCCTTTACCTGCTCCTTTTCGCAATACTTCTTCCTCTGTCATTCTGGGCCTCGGGCCGTGCCGAGAAGATTTTCGGAGCAAAAGACAGCGGCATGATCGTTATTGATGAAATTGCCGGTTATCTTGTGACCATGTTTATGGTCCCTGCGGGGTGGCAGTATGTGGTTGCCGGTTTTTTTCTTTTCCGGTTCTTTGATATCAGTAAAATTTACCCCGCCGGGTCCATGGAAAAGATCGGCGGTGGTGTGGGTGTTGTTATGGATGATATCGTTGCCGGTGTTTACGCCAACCTCTCCCTTTGGTTGCTTATCTATGTGGGTGCTCTCCCGTGGTAGACAAGCGAAAGGTGGCGCCTTCAGCTGAGGTTATCGTTGTGGGAAATAACCTTGTTTTAAACCATCTCGGTGATGCGGCCAGGAAATATGTTGCATCGGGGCTGGTCAAGGCAGGGTTCAGGGTAGAAAGGTTCTCTCTCATCGGGGATGATGAAAAGGCCCTGGAAGAATTGCTGTCAAAGGGCCTTGAAACTCCTGATGCCGATGTTCTTATTGTTGTGGGAGGTATTGGGAAGGAGTCTGGCGACATTGCCTCCAGGGCTGCCGCCAGGGTGACGGGAAGGAGGCTGGTCGTTTCCAACGATATTCTGGGGCATATGAGGTCGGCACTTGAATCAAGAGGGAGAGAGATGTCTCCTTCCGATGAAAGGCTTGCCCTTATTCCGCAAAAAGCGCAGGTACTGAAAAATCCGGTAGGCCCTGTTTGTGGATTTATGCTGAAAGAGGGCAGGAAAAAACTTTTTTTTATTCCCGGCAGGTCCGGTTATATTCAGGCTATTTCATCGGAAAGTCTCTTTCCTCTTTTAGCTGAAGAGGCTCCCGGTAAGGGGCTTGCCTTTAACCGCCTCTTTCATACTTTCGGCCTTAAAGAAGAGAGAATGAAGGCGCTCCTTGCCCAGGCAATACCGCCTGTTGAGGGTGTGGAGATCACTTATAGCCATGCTCTTGAAGAGACGGCCGTCAGCCTTTCTGCCACAGGGGCAAAGGGAGAGAAGAGGCTGGAGAAGCTGACGTCCATCGTGAGAGAATCGCTCGGTGACTGGATCTTTGCAGAAGAAGGCGGAACGATGGAAGAGACGGTGGGAAACCTGCTCAGGCTTAAAAGGGCGAGCCTCGCGACGGCAGAGTCCTGTACCGGTGGAGGAATCGGGAACCGCATTACCAACGTATCGGGCAGTTCCGACTATTTCGAGATGGGTGTTATTGCTTATTCAAATGAGGCAAAAACCAAACTTCTCGGTCTTCAGCCTTCCCTTATTGAAAAGAAGGGCGCCGTCAGTTCGGAAGTTGCCCTTCTCATGGCGCAGGGAGTGCGCCGGCTCGGCAGGGCGACCTTCGGGCTTGCCGTCACAGGTCTTGCCGGGCCACGGGGCGGAAACAGGAAAAAACCGGTAGGGACCGTTTTTATTGCTTTTGCATGGGAAGAGGGGAGTTGTTTCGAAAAGTATAATTTTGAGGGAAGCAGGGAAGAAATTAAAAAACTGACTTCCCAGGCGGCCCTCGATTTTTTGAGAAGAGAACTTGTAAAGCGATAGCAGGTCTTGCCTATGAAAAGGAAGGAAGAAGATGAGATCAGGAGTTTTATTGCCCTCGATCTTTCACCCTCGAACCTTCTGGGCATAAAAAGACTTCAGGAAGGGTTGAAGCAAAGATCAGCAGGTGTAAGATGGTTAAAGACCGAGTCTATTCATCTTACGCTCAAGTTTTTGGGGAATATAAATGAGGAAAAAGTGGAGGCCCTCTGTGCTGCGCTAGGCGCTTTACGTGAAAGCCATAGCTTTTTTCATCTTTCACCTTCCCGGGTAGGCGCATTTCCCCGGCTTGACCGACCAAGGGTAATCTGGCTCGGTGTGGAAGGGGACCTTGACGCGCTCCATAGTCTCTGGCGGGACGTGGAAGCCGGCTGTTTTATGGCCGGTTTTGAGAAAGAGAAGCGGCCCTTTTCGCCCCACCTGACGCTGGGGCGGGTGAAGGATTTTAAGAAGGCGGCGGGCCTTGACAAGGCTTTGGAAGGAATGGGCTCCTTTGCTTTTGAACCTTTCAGAATTGATGCAGTTCATCTTTACAGGAGTGAATTAAGGCCTGAGGGCGCTCACTATACAAAAATAAAATCTTTTCCCCTCAAGGGGGGAGAGTAAGAGGAGGATAAAAATGTGTGCTGATGCAAACAGGGAAAAAGCGATAGAACTGGCCCTCGGTCAGATAGAGAGACAGTTTGGTAAAGGTTCCATTATGAGAATGGGTGGGGAATCTTTATATAACGATATCCAGACCATTTCTACGGGTTCCATCGGGCTTGACGTAGCCCTTGGCGTGGGCGGGGTGCCGACAGGAAGGGTCATAGAAATTTACGGACCTGAATCTTCAGGGAAAACGACACTGGCCCTGCATATTGCGGCAGAGGCCCAGAAAAAAGGTGGCATTGTGGCCTTTGTCGATGCCGAACATGCTCTCGATATTTCTTATGCAAAAAGGCTTGGTGTTAAGGCGGAAGACCTGCTCATTTCCCAGCCTGATACGGGGGAGCAGGCCCTTGAAATCGCTGAAATGCTCGTACGGAGCGGCGCTGTCGATGTGCTCGTTGTCGATTCGGTGGCGGCCCTTGTGCCACGGGCGGAGATTGAGGGTGAAATGGGAGATTCACACATGGGACTTCAGGCCAGGCTCATGTCGCAGGCGCTCAGAAAACTGACGGCCACCATCAGCAAGTCAGGAACGGTCCTTATCTTTATTAACCAGATCAGGATGAAGATCGGCGTTATGTTCGGCAATCCCGAAACGACGACAGGCGGTAATGCCCTCAAATTCTATTCCTCCATCAGGCTTGATATCAGGAAGGCGGGCGCCATCAAGCAGGGGCAGGATAATATCGGCAGCCAGACCAAGGTGAAGGTTGTCAAAAACAAGGTAGCTCCTCCCTTTAAGGAAGTTATCTTTGATATAATGTATGGTGAAGGCATATCGAAAGAGGGTGAACTTGTCGATATCGGCGCTGAAATCGGGGCTGTTGAAAAGAGCGGTGCCTGGTACTCTTTCGGCAGTGAACGTATTGGACAGGGGAGAGAAAATGCCAAGTCCTACTTCAGAGACAATCCTGAGGCGGCATTGAAGCTGGAAGAGCAGATTCTCAATCATTATGGCCTGAGCAGGGAAGAGACGGCAGAGGCATAGCCTCATTGTTTATTGACGCATAGCCTGGTTGCCTGTTAACTGACGAGGTGAAACAATGGAACTTGATGAAATATTAAAAGTGGGCGCCCAAAAAGGGGCTTCCGATGTTCATCTGAAAGTGGGACTTCCTCCTATCTTCAGGATTGATTCCGTCCTTTATCCTGTTAAAAACCTTCCCCGTTTCACAGCTGAATCACTTTCAGACATGATCTTTTCCATTATGACGGAATCCCAGAAGAAGAACTTCAGGAATGCCCATGAAATAGACCTCTCCTATGGTGTTAAGGGGCTGGGCAGATTCAGGGTTAATGTGTTCCAGCAACGAGGCACCCTTGGCGCTGTTTTGAGAATCATTCCCATGAATGTTAAATCCCCTGAAGAGCTTCATCTTCCCAAGGTTATTGAAAGGTTGGCTGAACAGCGGCGAGGCCTGATCCTTGTTACAGGGACGACGGGGAGTGGAAAATCGACGACCCTTGCATCCATGATCGATTACATCAATTCATCCCGTACGGCCCATATCATTACCATAGAGGACCCTGTCGAATTCCTTCACCGCGATAAGAAGAGCGTTATTACCCAGCGTGAAGTCGGTTTTGATACGCTCGATTTTTCAGGGGCCCTGAGAAGTTCACTGAGGCAGGACCCCGATGTCATCCTTGTGGGAGAGATGCGTGACGTGGAGACCATAGAGATAGCCATTACGGCAGCCGAGACGGGTCATCTTGTTCTCTCAACCCTTCATACCCTTGATGCCAAGGAGACCATTAACAGGATTGTTTCCGTATTTCCACCCCATACCCAGCACCAGGTAAGGCTCGCCCTGTCAGGGGTGCTCAAGGGGGTTATTTCCCAGCGTCTCGTCGTCAGAGCCGACGGCAAAGGACGTGTGCCTGCCGTGGAGGTGCTGGTAAGCACATCGAGAATCAGGGAGTGCATTGCCGAAGAAGAAAAACTCAAGGAGATTCCCGATGCTATTGCGGCAGGGCATACCATGTATGGAATGCAGACTTTTGACCAGTCGCTTATGGGACTTCTAAAAAAGAATTTCATTACCTATGATGATGCCATGAAAAATGCCACTAACCCTGATGACTTTGCCCTCAAAATGCAGGGTGTCTCTTCTTCGAGCGACAGCCAGTGGAGTGATTTTGAGAAAGAAAAGGAAAAAAAACCGGAAAAGGGAGATGACATCGATATCGAACGCTTCTGAGGGTGAAAGGGCAAGGAATACTGCCTGCAGATTTCTTTCCTATTGTGCAAGAAGTACCTTTCAAGTAGAAAAAAAGCTGAAAGAGAGAGGTTTTGCTGAAGAGGTTGTCAGTGAAACCATTGACAGGTTAAAGGAACTCGGCTTTCTTGATGATGCCTCCTTTGCAGAGAGCTTTGCCAGGGATCTGGCCCTGGTTAAGGGTTTTGGACGGTTCCAGATAGAGAAAAGGCTTAAAGATAAAGGTATTGAAGGGGAAGCGCTGACCCGGGCCATTGAGAGGGTTTTTTCTGAAATAGATGAATTTGAAGCTGCCCGAAGGCTTGCTTTGAAAAAAACAAAAGGACACTTAAATTCTGTCCGGGATAAGGCGAAAATAGGAAGGTACCTTTATGGCAGGGGCTATTCGTGGGATATTATAACTGAAATATTGAAGGGATTAGATGACCGGAAAAGAGATCAGGAATAGTTTTTTAAGTTTTTTTGAAAAAAAGGGCCACAAGGCGCTGGAGAGTTCTCCCCTTGTACCCCACGGCGACCCTACGCTTCTTTTTACAAATGCGGGAATGGTGCAGTTTAAGGGCGTTTTTCTCGGTGATGAAGAGAGGCCTTGCGGCAGAGCAGTAACCGTCCAGAAGTGTCTCCGTGCCGGTGGAAAGCATAATGACCTGGAAAATGTAGGGAAAACAGCCAGACATCATACTTTTTTTGAAATGCTGGGCAATTTTTCCTTTGGCGATTATTTCAAGGAAGAAGCTATCGAGCTGGCATGGGAGTATCTGACGGGGGTGCTTGGGCTTCCCGGGGAGAGGCTTATCATTACCATTTTCAATGATGACGATGAAGCGGGCAAAATCTGGGAAGAAAAGGCAGGCCTTTCGCCGGAGAAGATCGTCAGGTGCGGCGAAAAGGATAACTTCTGGTCCATGGGTGATACGGGGCCCTGCGGACCCTGTTCGGAGATCCA
Source organism: Deltaproteobacteria bacterium (assembly GCA_029860075.1). Classification (NCBI taxonomy): domain Bacteria; kingdom Pseudomonadati; phylum Myxococcota; class Myxococcia; species Deltaproteobacteria bacterium. The sequence goes on from JAOUBX010000007.1 coordinate 65,017, forward strand.
TTACGACCAGGGAGAAGCTGTGGGTTGCGGCAGGCCCGAATGTAATGTTGAATGTGATTGTGACAGGTACCTGGAAGTATGGAACCTTGTTTTTATGCAGTATAACAGGGATGAAAAAGGGCAGCTGACACCTCTGCCTCATCCAAGCATCGATACGGGCATGGGCCTTGAGCGCCTCGCCGCCGTTGTGCAGGGCAAAAGCAGTAATTTTGATTCCGACCTCTTTGCCGGTATATTCAGGCACATTGAAGAACTGTCTGAAAGAAAGTACGGTGATAATGAAAAAGATGATATCTCCATGCGGGTTATTGCCGACCATATGAGGGCCATTACCTTTCTCATAACGGACGGCGTGCTTCCTTCCAATGAAGGGAGAGGTTATGTTTTAAGAAGGATTATGAGGAGAGCTGCCCGTCATGGAAGAAAGCTGGGTCTTAAGGAACCCTTCCTCCATCTGACGGCAGGCGCTGTTGCCGATGAAATGGGAGAGACTTATCCTGCCCTCAAAGAGACGCGGGATTATTGCGCCAGGGTCATTGTTCATGAGGAAGAGCGGTTCTTGAATACTCTCGATCACGGGATGCGCCTTCTTGAAGAAGAGGTTGAAAAACTGAAAGATGAGGGCGCTCACATGCTTAATGGTGAGGTCGCTTTCAAGCTTTACGATACTTATGGTTTTCCTCTCGATCTTACGGAAGACGTGCTGAAAGAATCAGAAATGACTGTTGACAGGGACGGTTTTGAACGTTCCATGGATAAACAGAAGGATGCTGCCAGGCAGGCATGGGCCGGTTCCGGCGAGGATAAGGTATCGGCTGTTTATGCAGAGCTTGTAAAAAAAGGGATTAATGAGACGGACTTTGCCGGTTATGATGCGGCTGAATGCGAGGGCAAGGTCCTTGCCATTATAAAAGAGGGCAAAATTGCTGATTCGGCCGGTGAAGGGGATTCCCTTGAAATCGTTACGGACAGGACCGTTTTTTATGGTGAATCGGGTGGTCAGAAGGGGGATGCAGGGGAAGTCTTCACTTCATCAGGCTCGGTCATGACCGTCAGTGATACCTGGAAGCCCCTTGCTTCACTTGTTGTTCATAAGGGGACGGTAAAAAGGGGACGCTTCCATAAAGAGGACAGGGTTCAGTTGAAGATTGACGCCGAAAAAAGAAGCGCCACAGAAAAGAACCACAGCGCTACTCACCTCCTCCATTCAGCCCTTAAAGAAGTGCTTGGCGACCATGTCAACCAGGCAGGTTCACTTGTTGCCGGCGACAGGCTCCGCTTTGATTTCAGTCACTTTACATCGCTTAGCCGGAGAGAGTTGGCAAAGATAGAAGAGATTGTCAATGAGCAGATCTGGTTCAATTCTCCTCTTTCCACTGAACTTCTCTCCATTGCTGAGGCCAAAGCGAAGGGAGCAACGGCGCTCTTTGGTGAAAAGTACGGTGATACGGTACGTGTCGTTACTGTACCGGGATTCTCCATGGAGCTTTGCGGCGGCACCCATGTTAATATGTCGGGGGAGATCGGCCCCTTCAGGATTATTTCTGAAGGGGGAATTGCTGCCGGTGTCAGGCGGATTGAGGCGGCAACAGGACAAAGAGCCTATGAAATTTCCCTCAGGGAAAGGGAGGAGCTTGATCATGTGGGAGCGCTTGTCCGGGGTAAGGGGGGAGAGATTGGTAAAAAAGTAGAAGCCCTCATTGCAAAGCAGAAGGGGCTTGAAAATGAAATTAACAAGCTTAAGGAAAAGCTTGCCTCTTCCGGTGGTAAGGACATGATGGCCGATGTGATCGAGGTGAATGGCACAAAAGTCCTTTCCATCCGCATTGAAGGCGCCGATGCAAAGAGCCTGAGAAGCCTTATGGATAACCTGAAAAACAAAATCGGCTCGGGGGTAGTCGTTATTGGGGCGCCTGATGCTGACAAGGTGCTTTTAATTGCCGGTGTTACCAGTGATCTGACGTCCAGGTTCCATGCAGGAAAGATTGCAGGCCAGATAGCTCCCCTCGTAGGTGGAAAGGGCGGTGGCCGGCCTGATATGGCTCAGGCTGGCGGTAAGGATGTTTCAAAACTTGATGATGCCCTTGCAAAAGTCAAAGAAATCGTAGCAAATACCGTCTAATAACACCTTTTTCTTGATTCATTGCCTCTTCTCCTGTAAATTATAAGGTCTTCTACATAGGGCGGCGTTTCCATGCCAAAGGCATAGGACCTGGCCCTATTTTAATTTTTTTGCAAAAGTGAAGGAGGTTAGACATGTTTGGAATAGGAATGCCGGAACTGATAATAATTCTTGTTATAATCCTCGTCATATTTGGAGCCGGAAAACTTCCCGAGATAGGGTCAGGTCTCGGCAAGGCAATAAAAGGTTTCAAGGGCGGCCTCAAGGAGGTTGAGGCTGATATCAAGTCTGATGATAAGGATGGTCAGGAAAAGGCCTGAACAGGGTTTTAAGGATTTTTCATCATGAGCGCTAAAAGAAAATTAATAGCCGGTGTGCTGACTTTGTCCGATAGCAGGAGTGAGGCTGAAGATGAAAGTGGAAAGGCCATCAAGGAGATCCTGGCGAGAGAAGGCTTTGAGACGGTAGAGTACGCCGTCATTCCCGATAACAAGGTGATGATAAAAGAGACGCTTGTTGTCTGGGCCAATGAAAGGCTTGATCTTATTGTAACAACGGGAGGGACGGGGCCCGGCCCGAGAGACGTAACGCCTGAAGCGACTGAATCGGTTTTAGAAAGGAATATGCCCGGCCTTTCCGAGCTTATTCGAATGGAGGGGCTCAAAAAGACGAAAAGGGCCTGCCTTTCGAGAGGCGTTAGCGGTATCAGGGGGAAGACGATTATTATCAACCTGCCGGGGAGTAAAAAAGGCGCCGTTGAGTCTCTCGAAGCGGTTATTGATCAAATCCCCCATGCCCTATTAATGATGGAAGGAGGGGGCCACTGATTTGAGTGACTCTGCCGTCGATAGAGAAGAGGAACAGGACGAGAGTGCGGCTCCCTTAACGGAGCACTTAAAAGAGCTTAGGACGAGGCTGATTCGCAGCTGCTGGGCTGTGGGGATCGGTTTTGCCGCTTCTTACAGTTTTTCCAGTGAGATTTTTAATCTGCTCATGCATCCCCTGGTAAAGGTCATGCCCGACAAGAGTTCCATGATTTTCACGGGACTTACGGAAGGTTTCTTTACTTATCTCAAGGTTGCATTTCTGACAGGACTTATGCTGGCCACGCCTGTTATTTTCTACCAGATATGGGCATTTATTGCGCCGGGTCTTTACAGCCATGAAAGAAAATATGTCATTCCCTTTACCGTTCTTTCCGTATTTTTCTTTACCGGTGGGGCAATTTTCGGCTACTTCCTGGTATTTCCCTTTGCTTTTGAGTTCTTTATGAGCTTCAATACGGAAGATATTGTTGCCCTTCCGTCGATGAAGGAATATCTCGCTTTTTCGACGAAACTGCTTATTGCCTTTGGCACGGCATTTGAGCTGCCCATCTTTATCGTTTTTCTGGCCAAGTTTGGTCTTGTTACTGTTGAGATGCTGACGAAAAACAGGAAGTATGTTCTCGTCGGTTCATTCATCGTGGCGGCTCTTCTTACGCCTCCCGACGTGGTCACCCAGACGCTGATGGCTTTCCCTCTTATGCTGCTTTATGAACTCGGCATTATCGGGACCCGATTATTTGTAAGAAAAAAGACAGAAACCAGTGAAGAACTATCAACATAAAGGAGTAAAGAAGTAAATGGACAAGTATCCACGCATGTTTATCATTTCCAGTGTAGTCTACCTCTTGATCGGCACCATGATGGGAGCCTTGATGGCGAGTCACGCCCTTGATCCCTTTTATCGTTTTATCCATATCCATGTCAATCTTTTCGGATTTATGGCTATGGTCGTATTCGGTGTTGCCTACCATATTCTTCCCCGTTTTATGGGGAAATCCTTAAAATTTCCGGCCCTTGTGCCCTTGCATTTCTATTCGGCACATATCGGTCTTATCGGGTTAATGATTGCCTATGCCGCCAATGGTTATGTTGACCCTGACCAAAAATCGGCCTACCTGCTTTTCCAGATGTCGTCAGGTTTTGCATCGCTGGCTGTTGTTTTCTTCGCCCTTAATATTATTCCCGTCCTTATTATGACGCCCAGAAAACCGATTAATGTGCCTGCACCGGCACCTTCGTCACAGCCGAAAGCTGAAAATGAGACGGGAGTGACCTTTACGGCAGATATGAAGATAGGGGAAATACTGGAAAAGCGCCCCGAGACGCTCTCCATTTTTGTCAGCGCCGGTTTTAAGGCGCTTGCAGACCCTGAAAAGAGAAAGTCCATGGGAGAGAAGCTTGTTTTGAAAACAGCCTGCCAGATAAGAGGTATCGATCTTAAGGACTTGCTCTCCAAACTTAACGGCCCTATCTCCGCGGAGGAAGCGAAGGTTGAAGCGCCTGCGGCTCCCCAGGTTCCCCCCCAACAGGCGCTTTCCCTCAAAAGGGGTGATCTTGTTGAACTGAAGACGCCCGTGGGGCATATGATCCAGGTTTATCCCGAAACGAGAAAAGTATTGGAAGATAACTACGGTGGCGAGTGTTTTACCTGTCCCGGTATGGCTATTGAAACGGTGGAGCAGACGGCCCACATGCATAACAAGGCGCCTGAGGATATTTTGAACCAGGTCAACAGCATTGTTAAGGATGCCTTGAGCGAGTAAAGTTAGTGGCGTGAAAATAATTTGAAACCCCTTTTGCCTTGAGGTATGAGGGGTTTTTTGTCCTTTATTCTTGAAAAAAAGGCCTCTTTTCTTTACTATAGTAAGGCTAAGCGCTTAAAAATAAATCAATCCAGGGACAACTTATGGCTGTTAGAGAAGAAGACATATTAGAAGCATTAAAAGTTGTGATCGATCCTGATCTCAAGAAAGATATCGTCTCTTTGGGATTTATAAAAGAGATGAAAATAGCCGGTTCAAGTGTAAGTTTTGATCTTGAACTGACGACCCCTGCCTGCCCGCTCAAGGCAGAGCTTGAAAAAGGGGCGAGAGAGGCCGCTTTATCCGTAGCGGGTGTTGAAGACGTTAAGGTAAATGTCACCTCCAGTGTGAGAAAAGCGGGTCCCGGTGGGATGACGGCGCCTAAAATTGAGAATCTAATTCCTTCCGTTAAAAATGTTATTGCTATTGCCAGCGGTAAGGGAGGGGTGGGGAAATCGACAGTCAGTGTTAACCTTTCCCTTGCTATGGCTGCGGAAGGCGCTAAAGTCGGACTCCTTGATCTCGATATTTACGGACCCAGTATTCCCATGATGATGGGCGCGAAGGGTCAGCCTAAAAATGATGGCGGCAAGATGGTTCCCATTGAAAATCATGGTGTGAGAATGATGTCGCTCGGGTTTCTCGTTCCTGACGGCGCGCCCCTTATCTGGCGTGGCCCCATGGTGATGAGCGCCGTCGAGCAGCTACTTAAGGATGTGGCCTGGGGAGATCTCGACTACCTCTTTATCGATCTGCCGCCGGGCACGGGAGATGCCCAGCTTTCACTTACCCAGAAGGCGCATATGAGCGGCGCTGTTATTGTTACGACGCCGCAGGACGTGGCCCTTCTCGATGCAACCAAGGGTCTTGCCATGTTTAAAAAAGTGAATGTCGATGTGCTGGGAATCATCGAAAATATGAGTTTTTATCTCTGCCCCAACTGCGGAGAAAGATCTGAAATATTCAGTCATGGCGGGGCGAGAAAGGCCAGTGAGAAGGAAGGCGTTCCCTTTCTCGGGGAGATTCCCATCAATGTAAATATCAGAGAAGGCGGTGACAGCGGCAAGCCGATTGTTATTGCAGACCCGGAGGGGCCGCTTGCAGAGCGGTTCAGGGAAATGGCAAAGGCTTTGGCTGCCAGAATTAGTATACAGAGTTTCCAGGAAAACCAGGAGAACAATGCAGCAACTGCAAACCAATAAAGAGAGCAAGGAGAAAAAAATGAGTATAAGTGAAGAGAAAAAGAATGCCATTATCGAGGCTTTAAACAGCATCAGACCCTACCTTCAGGCTGATGGTGGTGATGTAGAGTACGTGGATTATGTTGATGATGTGGTACAGGTAAGGCTTAAGGGCGCCTGCGGCACGTGCCCCAGCGCCATGATGACCCTTCAGATGGGTGTAGAAAGAGCTATTAGAGAAAAACTTCCCGAGATCAAGGGCGTTGTTGCCGTATAAGGGCTAAATTCTCGATTATTTGGAATGTTAACTATAATCCCCTCTTCCGGCAGAGCAGTCTTTGCCGGAAGAGGGGATTAAGTAATGAAAAGGAGTAAGTCCTTGGAAGATAAAAAAAAGGAAGTCAAACTGCAGATCGATATCGACGATGTAACGGCGCAGGGGGCCTACTGTAATTTTGCCATCGTCAATCACTCCGATACGGAATTTGTCATTGATTTTATCTACCTTCAGCCTATGCAGCCCAAAGCAAAGGTGAGGTCGAGAATCATTACGGCCCCCAAACATGCAAAGAAACTGGTTAATGCGCTTCTGGAAAACATCAAGAGATATGAAGAGAAGTTCGGGCCTGTTCCCGAAGATAACAGCGATATAACACCTCAGGATATTGTCCATTAATATTGCAACCGTCCCCTTCATCCCCTGATTTAATGTCAAACACACTTTCCGGTAACATCCCCCTGGGGCTGGCCGGTGATGAAAGGAAGGCCATTGCCGGTCTTAAAGGATCGTCCCTTGCCTGGCTTCTTTCCCGAAATATCGAGGCCGGTGAAGGGCCGTTTTTCATCATTGCGCCCTCTTCGACGGAAGCGGAAAAGCTCTTTGGAGATCTCAAATTCTTTCTGGGAGAAAAGAGCAGGGTCTGCTATTTTCCTCAATGGGAGGTTCTTCCCTATGAAAACCTTTCACCCCACCGGGCAATCGTATCGGAAAGGCTTAAAACCCTCTATGCTCTTGCTGTTGATGACGTGCATGCCCTTATAACGACGGTTCCATCGGCCATGCAAAGGGTTATGCCTAAATCGGTTATTACGGGCATGGTCGATTATCTTGTTACAGGTGAAGAGATCCCTTTTGACGGTTTCCTGGAGAGCCTGGCAGAACGGGGGTATGTAAGGACGCTCCATGTGGAAGAGATGGGAGAGTTCAGTGTCAGGGGGGGGATCGTTGATATCTTTGGGCCTGCAATGGATTTTCCGGTGCGAATTGAGTTTTTTGGTGATGAGGTGGAGTCGATGAGGGAGTTTGAACTTGAAAGCCAGAAGTCTACCGGTGTGGAACTTGAAGAGCTGACCCTTCTTCCTGCGGGAGAAATATTCCTCAATCCCCAAAAAGGGAAGGCCATTACCCGAATTATCAAGGTGAGGGGCGTTGACGGGGGAGCGTCGAGAGACCATCTTAATGAAATCCGGAACAGCTTTAACGAAGGAATTCCTTTTCAGGGGATAGAGTTTTTTCTTCCCGATTTTTATCCTGAATGGGCCACTCTCTTTGATTATCTTCCCCCCAAAACGATCACTGTGAGGCTTGATAACGAGGAGCTTCTATACCGGGCCGGTGAATTTGAAAAAAGCTTTATCGAAGGCTATGAAAAAGGGTGGGCCAATGGCTGGCCCTTTCCTGAGCCGGAAAGGTTTTATCTCCATGGGGAATCTCTCATGACAAGCCTCGATAAATGGCCCTCTCTCCTGGTGGGTGGCGTTAATGTGGGAGAGAAGGAAGCTGTCAGGATCGATGTAGAAAATAACCGTGATATTCGCACCTTCATTAGCGGCGCAAAAAAAGAAAAAAGTCCTCTTGAACTGCTTGTTGAGAAAATCAGTGAATGGCGAAATGATGGTATCTCTCTTTTCTTTTCTGCCCATACCCGGGGGCAGGGAGAGCGCCTGGGAGAGCTTCTCAAATTTCACGGCCTTAATATTTCCATTAAGGAAAGTCCGCCTGACTTTAAAGAAACAGGTGATGGAATTCCCCTTTACATAGGTGAGCTTTCTACAGGCTTTAAAGACCTGGAAGGCCGTTTCGTGCTTATCACGGAAGAGGATGTTTTCGGCGAAAGGCACAAAAGGCGCGGACGGCTTAAAAAGGCAGGTGATCTCAGGATTGCCTCCTTCGGCCAGCTTAAAAGCGGCGACTGCATTGTCCATGTTGATCACGGTATCGGGATATACAAGGGGCTGGGCAAGCTGGAAGCGGGCGGGACCATTGGCGACTACCTGGAACTTGAATACTTTGGTGGCGACAAGGTTTTTCTCCCCGTCGACAGGCTGAATCTGGTTCAGCGTTACGGAGGGGGTGAAAATGAAGTCCCCAAACTGGATAAACTTGGCGGCACATCCTGGGAAAAGGTCAAGAAAAGGGTCAAAAAGGCCGTTACTGAAATGGCGGCTGAACTTCTGGAAATTCATGCCGCCAGGGAGGTTATGAAGGGCCATGCCTATGCCGTCGACAGTGAGGAGTTCAGTGAATTTGAGGCCTCCTTCGAATATGAGGAGACACCCGATCAGAAAAATGCCATCGATGACGTTATTAACGATATGAAAAGCAGGCGGCCTATGGACAGGCTGGTTTGCGGGGATGTGGGCTACGGCAAGACGGAAGTTGCTGTCAGGGCGGCCTTTGTGACAGCCATGGAAGGGCGGCAGGTGGCCCTTCTCGTTCCTACGACCATCCTCGCCCAGCAGCATTACCAGACTTTTTGCGACAGGTTCAAAGGCTACCCCATTGTTGTCGAGAGATTGACCCGTTTTTGCAGCGGAGCCAGACAGAAAGAGGTGGTAAAAAAGCTTGAAGAGGGGAAAGTCGATCTTATTATCGGGACACACAGGCTTTTACAGAAAGATGTCAAATTCAGGAACCTTGGGCTTGTCGTCGTTGATGAGGAACAGCGTTTCGGTGTTACCCACAAGGAAAAACTGAAGAAGATAAGAAAAACGGTGGATGTGCTCACTCTGACAGCCACGCCTATTCCCAGAACACTTCACATGTCCATGATGGGAATCAGGGACTTAAGTATTATCAGCAGCCCTCCCGAAGGGCGTCTCGCCATACGGACCTTTGTTACCAATTATGACGAGGAAGTTATCAGGGAAGCCGTTATGAGAGAACTCAGGCGCGGCGGACAGGTCTTTTTTGTGCACAACCGGGTGCAGGATATTGAAAATGTTGCAGCCAATATGCGGGAGATCGTTCCCGAGGCGAAGATTGCCATTGCCCACGGTCAGATGCATGAGCATGAATTGGAAAAGGTGATGCTTGAATTTGATAAAGGTGAAAAGAACCTTATTGTTTGCACCACAATTATTGAATCGGGCCTCGATATCCCCAATGCCAATACGATAATCATGCATAATGCCCAGAGTATGGGCCTTGCCCAGCTCTATCAGTTAAGGGGAAGAGTGGGCAGGTCTAAACACAGGGCTTATGCCTACCTCCTTGTCCCAACGGGACTCATTCTCACGAAAGAGGCAAGAAAAAGACTTCAGGCTATACAGGAAATGAAGGAACTCAGTTCCGGGTTTCAGCTTGCTTCCTATGACCTCGAAATCAGGGGGGCCGGGAATATTGTGGGAGCGGAACAGTCGGGAAATATTGAGGCTGTCGGTTTTGAACTCTTCTCCTCCATGCTGGAAAAGGCAGTAGCCGAAGTGAAGGGTGAACTGCTTCGGGAGGAAATAGAACCTGAAATCAGGTTCCCTTATCCGGCCTTTATAGGGGAAGATTACGTGGCTGATACAAACCAGAGGCTAAACCTTTACAAACGTTTCTCCTCTTTGTGCGATGAAGATGAGCTGAATGAAATGAAACCTGAACTCCTCGATCGTTTCGGACCCATACCGAGAGAGACCCTGAATTTTATAGAACTCATTTCACTCAAAATGGTCCTTAAAAAACTGATGATAAAGGAAGCCCTTATTTCAGAAAAGGCGCTTTCTTTTGCCTTTCATGAAAAAGCGCCTGTCAATGTGGACAAGCTCCTTGCTCTTGTCAATAAATCACCGGCCAAATATTCAATTACTCCCGATTTGCGCCTTAAGGTTAAACCGTCCTCCGGTGACTGGTTAAAGGCCCTTAATGAAGGTAAAAAGATATTGAAAGGACTAGGTTAATGTGGTAGTTTTTAAACGGACTTTCAGTGGGGGAATCCCTTGTAAATCATGCCGCTTGAACCTCCGGCAGGCGCAGCCCCCAAGGAGGGCGATTAGTGGGGGCGATGAGTCGGGAAGCCGGGTTCCTCATTTGCGCCTTGCTGATTGTGCGGGGTGGTTTTTGCAATTTCAAATTTAGAGACTTAATATGATGAGAAATAACGGTAGCCTTTTATATATGAAAAGCCTTCTTTTTATCGGCATTCTCCTGCTTGGCGGTTGCAAAGGCAAGGCTCCCCGGGAGGAAGAAAAAGCGCTGGCCAAAGTCGGCATGAATGTTATTACGCTTACCGAATTTGAAGAGTCCTTTTCTTCTACGGGCAAGCGCTATGCTTCCAACTATCCCATGGACAGGAAGAACAGTCTCAAGCTCAAAGCGGCTTATCTCAACCAGCTTATTGAAGAGAAGCTGATTATGGCTGAGGCGGAAAAAATGAAAATTAATGTGGGGATGGAAGAGATTGATGCCACCATTGCAGAACTTAAAAAAAATTACGGTGATGATAACAGTTTCAAAAAGGTTTTTATCGATGAGCACCTGGATCTTGCCGTCTGGCGGGAAAAGGTGAAGAAAAAGCTTCTGGTGGAAAAAGTAATCTACCGGACGGTTTCATCAAAAGTCGATATTTCCGATGAAGAGATAAAAGATTATTACGAGAACAACCTTGATGAGTTCCATAGTGATGAAAAGGTCAAGGCAAAGCAGATCTTCCACATGGATGAAAGAGAAGCCAGCAAGGCGCGAGAAAGGGTAAGGGCGGGTGAGGATTTTGCCGCTGTTGCCATGGATGTTTCCCAGAGTCCCGATGCAAGTGAAGGAGGAGATCTGGGTTATTTCGGCAGGGGAATTATGCCCCCTGAATTTGATGAAACGGTATTTACCATGGAGGTAGGGTCCCTTAGTGAAGTGGTAAGGAGCAGTTACGGGTATCACATTTTTCTCCTTGAAGACAGGCGGGAAGAAAGAGATCTGAGCTTTGAAGACGTGAAAGAAAAGATTGCCGAAGTTATCCGCAGGAATAAGGAAGAGCATATATACGGAAAGTGGATAGATGGGTTAAGGGAGAAGACGAATATAGAAATCAATCACGAATTGCTTCAAAGGAGTATACTGTTAAGATGAAAAGTATTTTTTTATTCATATTGAGCGCCCTTCTGCTCTGTTCATTTCCGCTTCATGCGGAAGTTTTCGACAGGGTTGTTGCCTCTATCGGTGATGATGCCATTACCCTTTTCGATATCGATCGGGAAGCCGGCCCTCTTCTCAAACAGTATAAAAAGGATGAAAAGAGACTTTACGAAACACGGAAGGCAATACTCGAAAAGCTGATTGAAAAGGTGCTTCTCATGAGAGAGGCCAGGCTTATGGGACTGGAAGTGAGCAAAGGGGAAGTAACTTCCGCCGTCGATAATATTAAGCGAGAGAATAAGATCGGTCATGATGAGTTGGTACGGGCTCTGGCACAGGAAGGGATGACCTACGAAAAGTATGTAGATGAGTTGAAAGGACAGATCCTGAGATCGAAGGTGCTTGATAGAAAGGTTAGAGGCAGCATTAATATCAGTGATGATGACATCAGCTTTTATTATGAGAAAAATCGCGATATTTTTAAATCAGATGAAGAGATCAGGGTAAGGCATATCCTTTTTCTTGTTCCCAAGGAGGCGGGCGAGGAAAAGCTGAAGGAGGTAAAGACAAGAGCGGAAGCTGTTTTAAAACTTGCCAGAGGGGGAGAAAATTTTGAGGCGCTGGCAAAAAAACATTCCCAGGGGCCTTCCGCATCGTCAGGAGGAGACCTGGGGTATTTCAGAAAAGAAGATATGGTGAAGGAGTTTTCACGCGCCGCCTTTGCCTTGAACGTTAATGAGGTGAGTGACCTTGTCCTTTCTCCCTTCGGGTTTCACATTATAAAAATGATGGACAGGCGGGGAGGAAAGGCTGTTTCCTTCGATGATGTAAAGGGCAAGATCAAGGCCATCCTTTTTAGCGAGGAAATGGAAAAGGGCGCTAAAAGTTATATTGAAGAATTAAAAGACACTAACGATCTGAAAATTCTCCTCTAATGCAGGCAAGCTTACCTAAAATCGGCATCTCCATGGGAGACCCTGCGGGAATCGGGCCGGAAATAATCCTTAAGGCCCTGACAGATGAAAAGGTTCTGAATACTTGCCTCCCTCTTGTCATCGGTGATAGCGGTGTCCTTCATGAGATGGCCAAAAAGCTGGATATTCCTTTTCCGCTGACCTCACTGGATACCCTTTCAGATTGGCAAGATAATTCTTCTCCTGCCATCCTGTCTCTTACATCGCTTCAGCATGCAGTCTGCGGAGAAGTATCCAAATCATCAGGACATGCCTCGGGCTTGTACATTCAAAAGGCCGCAGAACTTGCCCTTGGCGGTGAAATTGACGGCATTGTTACGGCGCCCATTAACAAGGAATCATTCAATCTGGGAGGTTTTGACTATCCGGGGCATACGGAATTTCTGGCCCACCTTACTAAAACGGAAAATTACGCCATGATGCTCATGGGGGAGACGCTGAGAGTGGTGCTTCTCACCATTCACTGCCCACTCATGGAGGTTGCCGGGAGACTTACCAGGGAAGACACGATAAGGATTATCAGGCTCTCCCATGAAACGCTGAAAACATATTTTGCCATAGAAAATCCCAGGATTGCCCTGGCTTCGTTAAATCCACATGCCGGAGAAGGGGGCCTATTTGGTGAGGAGGAGGAACAAATCCTTATCCCTGCATCCCGTATGGCCAGGGAGGAAGGCATCGATGTGACTGAGCCTCTGCCGGCAGATACGCTCTTTTTCAGCGCCGTCAGGGGAAAGTATGATATCGTTGTATGCCCTTACCATGATCAGGGCCTTATTCCACTGAAACTGCTTCATTTTGAAGACGGTGTCAACGTAACGCTTGGTCTTCCCATTGTAAGGACCTCTCCCGATCACGGGACGGCTTTTGATATAGCCGGAAAAGGTCTTGCAAAGCCGGAGAGTATTAAGGCTGCTATCTTTACAGCCCTTACTATGATCCGGGCGAAGAAGACATCTCAAGGAGGCATTGCTTATGAAAAGTGAAATAAAATTCGGTACTGACGGCTGGAGAGGTGTTATCAGCCGCGATTTTACCTTTGAAAACGTGAGGTGGGTGAGTCAGACCGTGATTGATTACCTGAAAAAAGAGCATCTCCATGGGAAAGGGCTTGTCATCGGTTATGACAGACGCTTTCTTTCAAAAGAATATGCCCAGGAGGTTGCTTCTGTTGCCGCTGCCAACGGCGTAAAGGTTTTTATGGGGAAGAACTTTGTTCCCACTCCTGCCGTGTCCTGGGCCGTCAAGGAAAAGAACGCCGCAGGCGGGATAATGGTAACGGCCAGCCACAATCCGCCAAAATACAATGGTATCAAGTTTAAGGAGGCTTTTGGTGGTTCGGCCTTGCCGGAGACGACGGCCCTTATCGAAAATATGCTTGAGAAAAGACAGCAGGAGGGAAAGGAACCCCTTTCCGGCAGTTTTGGTGATGAAGTGGCAAAGGGAAATATTATCGACTATGACCCTCTCGAAAGTTACTTGAGGGCAGTGCGAAACTTTGTTGATCTCGATAAGATCAAAGGGAGTGGTATCCGGGTTGCCTATGATCCCATGCATGGCGCAGGTAGTGGCAGTATTGGCGCCATACTTGATGAAATAGGCATAGAGGTAAGGGAAATAAGGGGGGATGATAACCCCGGTTTTGGCGGCATCAGTCCTGAGCCGATAGACAGGAACCTGGAAAAGCTCATGAAGATGGTGGCCCGGGAGAACTATGATATCGGCCTTGCCACTGACGGAGATGCAGACAGGATTGGCGCCGTTGATGGTGAAGGAAAGTTTTTTAACTCTCACAGAATACTTACGGTGCTTGCCAGGCATCTCATTGAAGAGCGGGGAATGCAGGGCAGTATCATCAAGACGGTTTCGGGAACAGCCATGATCGATCATATGTCCCGTAAGTTTGGATTAAAGGTGGAAGAAACGCCTATCGGTTTCAAGCATATTTGCAAGAAAATGCTAAAGGGAGGCGTCTTGCTGGGAGGAGAAGAAAGCGGCGGCATCGGTATTACCTCACACCTTCCCGAAAGAGACGGTATTCTCGTCGGACTTTTGCTCGTAGAAATTATGGCTGTTAAGGGGAAGGGCATCTACGATGTGCTGGAAGAAGTTTTTCATGAATTCGGTCCTTTCCATTACGACAGGATCGATGTGGAGATAAAAAAGGAAGAGATGGCAACGGTGAGATCGCTCCTTGAAAGCTATCACCCGCAAAGCATTGCCGGTATGAAAGTAAAGGGTGAAAACAGGATGGACGGTGTCAAATTCCTTCTGGGAGAGAGAAGCTGGCTTCTCATCAGGGCTTCGGGAACGGAACCGGTACTCAGAATCTATGCAGAGTCCGACTCCCCTGAAAATGTAAAGAAATTGCTTGATGAAGGAAAAGAGGCTGCCGGGCTTAGGGATTGATTAAGAATAGTTCCCCCGGAATCAGCAGCGATTCCCGGCCTGTCCCTATGGAAATCTGCAACAATTATTTCTGCCTGGAATGACGCACAGTCATGGTTGTTTCGACTCGGAGGTTTCCGGCCGGAGATCTCTGTCCGGGAGTTTCTGAGAGGTACCGGGTTAAGACCTCTCACTATATTCGAGACAAGAATTTCTCCTCGCACCCCAAGGGCGCTTGTCACTTTGTTCAGGCGCATTTCAAATGACAGGTCAGCGCAAGTTCCCAAGGGGACATGACTGAGAGATCTCCCGAATTTATTCAGGGCTTAACAGCAGCCCCGAACTTGCGGATGGCAGCAGCAGTCATGATGGTGATAGTCATGGCTGTCATTACAATGGCAGGAACAGCCGCCATGCGGCCCGCAGTCATCATGATAATTAGGGTGGCAGGTACCATGATGGGAACCATGATGAGGATCACAATGGGAGCCATGATGAGGGTCATCATGATGCCGGCTGCATGCATGCTGTCCTGATAAACCACCCATGAGAGAAAGTCCGCCTGCGAGGCCTGTATTGATAAAGTCGATTCCAAGGCGTACCATTCCACCGACTTTATTGAGCAATTCCTGGTTTCCTTCATGCGCTTTGGGCGAAAGCGGCATTCCTGTGGGCGCTGAAGCATGATGGTGATGGTAACTTCCGTAGGGTTGTCCATGAATATGATATTGAGGCGGGAATGCCTGGATCTTCCCGGCATTAGCTGTCCACTGCTTACTTCTGTATGCCTCTGCCTGTCGCTGAAATTCTTCGTAGGCTTCTTTTGCGCTTGTCCCCTTCTCACCCAATGTTTCCCTTGAGACCACGTTTTCAGTGGCTGCGCTCAAATTTTCTCTGAGAGAATTAATGTTATCTGCCTTTACTTCTTTTATTGTTTTTGCTGATTTCTTTCGTGGTCTTGTAGCCATAAATGGTCTCCTTTATAAGAATGTGTGATTATCCTTAACAGCTGAATACCTCACACCACCTGACGCGGGCAATAGTGTTAATGGTGAGGGCAATTAACCTGGCGCCCGGATTTACCGTAATAATATCTTCTTTAATGTGATAGCCGGGCTGGATAGGGTCTTTCACCCAGACTAATGTGTGGTCTTCACTATCTTCCACTGCAACTGCAACGAGGGACTTTGCCGTATTGTCATTTTTCTCCAGCATATACTCAACTGACAGGTGAACGCAGCAACCACCGCCGATTATGCTCTTTTCAGCGCCTATGCCGGCGCTGGATAATAAAAGTGGTTTAAAAAGTAAGCCCGCTGTTTCAAAACCGTTTAATTTCTCGGAAATAAGTTTCACTCCCTCTTTAGGGTCCCGTATAATCAGGGGTTCTACCAAAAGTTCCTTTGATTCCTTGCGGCAATGTTTGTGTCCGCAGCAGCATTTGCTCACAGGGTGGCAACAGGAATGACAAAAATGATGATTATGGCCATGATGATCATGCCCATGATAATGAGGGCGGTGATAGCTGTATGCAGGGGAATTTGCCCGACGACGTACATTCCGGGTTGCCACATCAGCCGGGTTTCCCCCGGCATCAGCAGAGTTTGTATTAATAGTTAAAGCCATGTTTTGTCCTCCAAATAAAAAAATAATAAAAAGTTTAAATTAACAAATCAGGTCTTCACACCACCTTAGCCTGGCCCTGCATTTTTTTACCGTTAAACTGATTACCGAACCCGGCGGGAGTTGAAGGGGTAATTTTTTCACATAATATCCGGCAGGCGCCGATGTAATAGATAGAACCACTACAGAGTCAACTTTTACTTCTACTAATAAGGGGTCCGAACCGTCAGAGAGGTATTCCAGATTGACGGTAACGTCATTTTCTCCACCAATGTATGTTTCGGCCTCTCCTATCCCGGCAAAGCTGTCGGCAAATATTTCTTGAGGGTACTTTATAAGTATTGCTGATGGACAGCAACACTCATGGGGCGGATGATGGCAGCCGGGACAAAATTCCGCTGAAGGTACAGCATAATAATGGGGCGCCGGAGTCTGATAGTTATACCCGCAGCACGGGCAGCAAGACGCATGATGCGCAGGGTAAGTACAGTTATGCATTTTCACCACCTCCTGAAATTAGGGTTGTTGTTCCTTGGTTGCTTCCTTGATGCTTTCCAGGGTATCATCGACTATACTGAAACTGCTTTTTACTACCGTATTTAAAACTTCTGTAACACCCTCGGTAAGCTTGCTCGATATAATTTGATTTGCCGTTTCATTGATTACCTTGTTTAATGGTCCCAGCAGACTTATTGCCATAACATCACCTCCCTGTTGGATTAAATTTTTTTCTATTCCTGTTGTTGTGCTTTTATTGGATAAAAAGATGGCGGGCTGATATACCCTTTTTCATTGAATGAATTCCAAGATCTGAAGCTTTTGAGATTACATCCATTCCCCAATTGAGATTTTTTGTGGGGTTTTCCATCATTCTGCTAATAATCCTCGTTAAGTCTATTAATGTCCTTAATCCACTTTTAAGAACCCCGCCGGACCCATTATTTTGGGACTGATTCAACAGTTTAATCCAGAATGCCGGATTGACAGGAATGGCGTTCACTATGGTTAAGGGTGAGAAGCATGCGCTTGCCGGTGTCACGCCTGTAAATATTCCGCCACACATGTCTCTGAATTCCTTACTGTTTCTTGTCATCTCACAAATCATTTTCAGTGCAAGAAGGTAGGCTTCTCTTAAATTTGGATTTCTTGCGATACTTAATATGAGACTCCCTGTGAGCCTGTCCAGTCCTGATATGTCATCCTGGATTTCATTAAAGCTATTTAGGTTTTCAGCGGAAAAGTCATTTCTTTCAAGAGCATTCATGGCGATAAAAGCCGCCAGGTGACCACCTTCAAGGGCAATATGAATACCGCCGCCATTTATGGGGTCCGTCATATTTGCCGCATCGCCTATCAAAAGGACCCTTTCTGCGACGGTTTTTTCCAATTTAGGAAAACAGGCCCTGCCGCCGCCCAGTTTTTCCGGTTTGGCGTCTTTTTTTAAGCGATGAGACAGATTTTTTGCGACAAAATCGTCAAAAACCTCTTTAAGATGAGGTTTCATGGGGAAATTGGCGTCATAAACATAGCCGACACCCACATTTGCACGTCCACTGTCGTCGGCAAAAACCCAGCCATAACCGGGGAAAAAATCTTTATCGAAGTATATCTGGACTTTCGATTTATCTATGATCATGTCGGGGTAATATGCCCTTATGGAAGCGGCAACGGACTCCCCCTTAATACTGTTGCCGATCTCCCTGGAAACGACCGAGTTTACACCGTCAGAACCAATAACCATTTTGGCTTCATAGGTGACAGGTGCATTATCTTCAATGGCTTCTATGCATATGCGATCCTTTTTGGCAGCAATTTTCTTTACATGGCAGCCTTCTTTAAACGTTACTCCTGATGAAACGGCATTTTTTACCAATATATGGTCAAGCGTTCTCCGTTCAAGTTGTACGCCGAAACCGGGGAACTTTTCCCCTTCCGGAAAACCGCTGGAAATAACATATTCGCCGTTGACATAAAGGTCACCTGAATCGGTATAGCCTTTACATTCATCGAGTACCTCATTAATGCATCCCAGCATATCGATCCAGTAAACGGCTTTAGGGGCCAGAAAGTCACCACAAACCTTATCTCTGGGGAACCTGGACTTATCGAGTAATAAGACATTTACCCCTTCCCTTGCAAGAAAGGTAGAGGTGCTGCTTCCACCGGGACCGGCACCGACGACTATGACGTCATAAAAATTGTTGTTTGCCATTAGCTGCTTCCTGTTTGATCAGGATATATTTTACTCTAAACAGGGGAACTCACAATGATTACCAGGGGTATTTGATACTCATCTTCCCCTGAAACGGTGACGAGGCCCCTGTATGCATCAGGCGGTGCATTTTCAGGTATCTTCCCTGAAAATACGAGTTTCTCAAAATCCATCGGTGCAATGGATATTTTTGATGGATTAATTTTGAAGGACTTTGCATTTATCTGGAAATTAGTTTTATCTCCCACAAAATCAGCGGCAGCCGCAAATTGCAGTTGTTTTGATCCCTGATGCGTTTCATTATCTATTGAGAAGGAAATCGTTACTTCACCACCGGCAAAGGCAGGCATCCTGTTGCTGACAAGGGGCTGGCTGTTTTCCGGTTCCTGCCGATGGTTTGGCGGTGCTTCAGGAGGCGCTGTTTGTTCCTGGCTCTGGCCTGTAAATTTTCTGATTAAATCTTCATAGTTTACTTTTGGGCCTGATGAATCTTCCTGCGTCTGGGTTTTCAATATGTCTGACGCCTTGTCGGAGGCAACGCCTCCAAGTTTGCTAACCAGGTTAACGCCCAGTTCAAGCCCTGTTTCTACAAGGTCGATCCCTCTGTCAAAAATTACGCCTATTTTGTCAATATTGTCCTTCGATGAATGGTTGCTGGATTGAGACGCTCCTTCGTCGCCGCCTTTAGAAGAATTTCCGTTCTTTTTTTGAGACTTTTCCGATTCGGTTTTAACCACTTTATCCTCTTTATGCTTTATTTTTACGGGTACTTTGGGGTATGTACTATGGCATTTCTTCCCCTCTATCCCGAAAATCTATCTTTTTATACTGCCGCTATCTAACAGCAGCAGGAACAGCCGCATCGTTCATGATGAGGAGGATAGCAGTCGACTGTATAGCAGTGCTGATCACAGCAATGACTGCTGCACCCATGATGACCGTGATGACCGGAGTGATGGTAAGAATGAGACCCGCCACACCTCGGATCACCCCAGATAGCGCTGTCCACTATATTTTTTACCAAAGAAGACCCACCGTAAATAAAAGACGATGCCAGGCTTGTCAAACCGCCTGCAATTCCTGCCAGCCCACCTGTTTGTACCGGATAAGGCGAATGGCATGGATGATGACCATGGTAACCATGATAACTCATTTTGTTCCCTCCCCATGAATTGTTAAAGCGACCCTGCTTGCATTTCTTGCAAAAGATGAGACTTCACCTGAAGCCATTGATGCCTCTCTGCATTTTGAAGGAATAGCAGGATTTCCTCCTGTTGCTTCTATGGCATAACTGCGGTTATGCCTTATTTCCTGTTCTTTCCTGTATTTGTCCCGTGGAATCATATGGGTGCTGCCTTTTAACAGTATTCTGAATAGTTCCAGACCCAGAAATTTTCCGCTTACCGTATAATTAGAGGGTACGTGAAAGTCCTGGTACGTTCCAACGGAGATTGGCGGCATTCTTCGTACATTCATATCAAGCGGCGGAAGTTGCCTTAAAGCCACATTCATGGGGGGAAGGTTGGTCACCTGAAATTTATCGACTTTGATTGGGTCGATATTTCGGACCTGGTTGACATGAAAGGAATCGATATTGATAGGATCTATGTGATTGATTTCCTTTACGTGATGGGCAACAGGGTCAATATTGCGGACTTCTTTAACATGGAGGTCTACAGGGTCAATGCCTTTAACCTCCCTTATTTTCAGGTGTACACTTTCGCTATCACTGTCATTTTGTAAATAAACATTACCCATCTTTTATCCCTCTTTGCGTCTAAGATTTATAAAAGCTTCTTGTAAATGGTAAAGAGAACCGATCAACTATATATCGTTTTATGCCGGCCACTTATAATTTGCTAAAATTATCTTCGCTTCATCGCCGGCAGAGGTCCCGTTTAAAGAAACTTCAACAGTAACTACTGTTGTTGCTTCGCTTATGCTGTTTGGTGCGCGGTAAAAACCGCCGTTATCAATACTTCCCACTACAGGGCTTCTTGTCCAGGTGATATTCGATGATGTGGAATTACTGATAATAGTCCGGAATTGCTGGACCTTATTGCTATTATCTATATAGTTATTCTTATGTCCTGTACGGCAATATAAGTGCACGACCTTCGGGAAAATTTCGATAACCGGTTCGGCTTCAGGTTCAGGACCCACACCTACAATGTTGACGATGGCCGTTGCTTTCCTGGTGGGATCATCAATTG
Organism: Deltaproteobacteria bacterium; assembly: GCA_029860075.1. Classification (NCBI taxonomy): domain Bacteria; kingdom Pseudomonadati; phylum Myxococcota; class Myxococcia; species Deltaproteobacteria bacterium. The sequence goes on from JAOUBX010000007.1 coordinate 85,694, forward strand.
ATGTGGCAACAACGATATCCGTCGTATAATTGCCATAATCAGTATCCGCATCATAATCAGGCGCTATATAAAGACCTGATGAATTGATACTGCCTTCCCCCGGTTCTCCTTTTTCATTAAATACTTCCCACCTGACTCTGTTTGTGGGGGCATTGAATATTGCCGAATCAAACTGTATCCGCGTATTTACAGGATCAACGTAGCGTTCATTTTTGAAGTAAACTTCTGCATTTTCAGGCCATATCTCGATTTCTATCTGATGCTCGCAAATGATGTGATGATGCCTTACATGGGGTAAGCATCTAACCTGATGGTTTCTATGTCTATGCTTATTTAAATACATAAGTGATTGGTTTTTACCGGAAATATATTTTTACTCGTCACAGTCGATGAGGCCGAGTTCTATTGACGGCTTTGCTGAAACCTTGCCATTTAATTTGCCTTCCGCCTCTATTTCGGAAGAGCACTTCATTTGCCCATCCATTTCCCCGCTTATCTCATCTGTTTTGACTGTTCCGCTTAATCTGAAGGAAGCTCTCTTTACTTTCAGATCAAAGGGGCTGATTCTTGCCTTAAAAGCCCCTACCGATGCAATCAATACGGGCGCGCGTTTTTTTCTGAAAGGGACAGTCATCTTAATGGGGATTTCATCTATAGCAATGTTTATTTCACCGACAGTCATGTCGCCGCGGCCGGAAGCAGTGAGGGAGGCTTTGCACTTGAGCGGATCAAGGCGGGTTTTCATTTTGAAAGAGGGGTTGCTTTTTAGTATTCCTTTAGCTTTAAAATTCATATCTACTTCTCCTCACAATCAGAAATTTCACCTTCTTCCCCTTCGGGATAAACACGATCTGCAAGATCGCCGCACATATCATCGAGGGTGACATTTAAATTTTCGTAGCCTGCCAGGGCTTCATTGAGTTCATTGCAGTTGTCACCTGAAACCTCGAATGAAACGAGCGGCCCCAGTCTGACTTTAAGTACGATTCTGGACGACATATAAAGTTCCCCTCTAGTCGATGAAATAATAAAAAAACAAAGTTCTTTCGTAAAATAAGATCAACTTATATAATTAAAGCAAAATATAAGTCAAGTTATTTTTGAACCAAATGTCAAGGGGCGCAGACTCCTAATGGAATCTGTATAGAAAGTTTACTCCATGAAATGGGGGTTGGCAAAAAAAGTTTTTGACCTGAGGAACGAAAAAAATAAAAGCAAGCTATGGTCCAAATTAACGATGTGGATTCCAATAAGATGACCTTACATTGTCCGGAAAATTGTGCAACTTTAGATAGAGACAGTTATTCTTATTACAACAGTAAGAGAGATCCTCACCCTCCTTCACAGGAAATAGAGATAGTCAAAACCATATTTCTTAGAGAATACGGGAAAAAGGATCCTCCTTCGGGCAGAATCAGAAGTGGTACCTTTGATGATTTTATGTCTTCTCTGGCAAGTCTGAAAGCAAAGCATGTAGACACAATCATTCTGCTTCCCCTTCATCCCCTTGGCAAGGCCCTGTGGGGCGCTGTGGCCAGTCCCTATGAACCGATGGATTATTTTTCAATAGAGCCCTCTCTTGTAAAACATAACTGGGGAGCAGGCACGGCGCGGCTTAAGAGTGAATACAAGCGCTTTAAAAAGAATCATCTCCCCGGAGAAATGGAGGAATTCAGGCTCTTTAAAAAAAATGTAAGAGTTCTGGAATATGCAAAGTACAATGCAGCAAAACTTATTAGCCGGGAAAAAAACAGGGCATTGAATGATTTTACTGATTATAAAGATGAGCCTCATTACAAACTGCTTATGGAGGAAACGCTCTTTGAGCAGTTTGTGGCAAGGAAGAAATTCCTTGGTTTTATTGAACATGCCCACTGGCTGGGATTGAAGATTATCATGGATATTCCGGGATATTTTGGTACAGACAGTATTGCCGATCTCTTTTATGAAAATTATATCCGTAAAAATAAAGACGGCACTTATTACCAGCCCGGTTTCGATCAATGGGGGCATGGATGGTATACGCTCAGGCAAATGGAGGTAAATAACTCCAAAGCGCTTCATTATTTATGTTCCATCTACAGGTATTGGGTTGATGAATTCAAGGTGGACGGCTTCAGGATCGACGCCATACTGACTCAGCCCGATCTTTATGTAAAAGCTATTCGGCAAGCTGTACCCCATACCTTTCTCCTGGGAGAAACGATAGGAACGTTTAAAGGTGATATTGAAAGGAAGTATATTGATGAGCTTAAGCTCGATTCAATCTATAATCCTGAATGGATATGGACAGGTGATATAAAGAAATATCTTGTAAAAGCGCACAAAAGACCTTCCGGCAGGCGATTGTTTCATATGAGGGATACTCATGACGAAGGGAGGCTCAAAAAGGGAGACCCTTTTTCCATACCTAGAAAGAAGTACCTCTCCCTCCTGGCAATGGCACTCCTGGGACTGCCGGGGAAAGATATTATCGGTTTTCTCGATGGAAACTTTGATTTGCTGGAAGGGACTCCAGAGCTTCACGAGCTTTATCTGAAAGAGTTTTATGTTGCTGATCAAAGCAGTATCTGCTTTTCCGATGGGACGGAACTTGGCTCATCAGAGTATATTAAGCGGCTCATATATCTTAGAAAAAAACTTGATCCCCTGAGAAAGAGTGGTAATATTGTCTTTCTTGAACAATGGAGCAAGCAGATCTCTTCCTATGTGAGAGAAGGGGAAAAGCTTGACGTCATTGTTATAAGCAATGTGGGAGATGTGAATTTCAGCGGTTCCGTTAAGATCCCGGTAAGGGCCGGTTTTTTTATCGATGAAAATAGGGACATTTGCAAAGATCTCATATCTGGTAAAAGAATAGGAATTCCTTGCTCCACAGGCAAAGGTATTATATTAACGCTCGATATCGGCCAGTCAGTGGCTTTCTCATTGAAGAAAGGCGATTGCTCTCTTTTGAGAAAGCAGATTTGACCGGTATTGTGTCAGAAATCTGAAAAAATGGTGTGCTAATCCTGAAATGATTGATATTGATGATTTTATAAAGAATGACAAAGGGCAGCAGGAAATCGATCATTGCCTGAAGAGGCTTCGTGATAAAGCTGATGAAGTTTTACGGCCTCTTGCCACAAGCTATTATCCGGCCATGATAGCCCATGATCATGCCAGTGAATTCAACAAAATGCGTGAGCTCAGCACCAAAATGATGCTTGTGGGGCAGGCATGTGCAGAGATTGCCGGATATGAATTTAATGATAAGCTCATTATGTTAAGTGCGCTTTTCGGCGGTTGCTGCTTTCTGGGTGATAGCTTTATCGATGATTATGACGATGAAGAAACACTGGATTATATAAACAGGCTGGAGCGGCTCCTTACAAAAGGGTGGTTTGAAATAAGTGATGACCGGGAAAAACTCTTTTATGTTATCGTGACAAGGCTTTTTTCTGAATGTGATGTTTTTGAAGAGAAAACACGGCAGGCCATTTTCGGACAGTTTCTGGCCCAGAAAAGGGATGCTTTATGGAGGCTGGACCATACAGAACTTATGTCCTTATCTCATGATGAGAAAATCGACGCCCTTCTCCAGTGCGCCAATGACCGGGGTGGATATGTGACTCTCGTACTTTCACTTGTCCTTACTGAGGAGCTTTCTCTGCATTATCAGCATATTCTCTATCTGGCCGGTAAGCTTTTTATGCATATCGATGACCACGGCGATCACCATCAGGATAAATACAACAAAAGATTTACCTATATGAACAGTATCGATAATCCGGCTGATAAACTGGAAAAACTTTTCAATAATATTGTTTCAAAGATCAAGTCGGACTTGCCAGAAAATGGCGGACGTGATATTTTAACAAACTTTTTGACACGCTATTATCACACACGCTTAAAAAAACATATTTTGGAGCAAAACAGGGGAAGCAGCAGGTGGGTAATTTATGAATGACTATTCCCATAATTACAGGAAGTTATTCGATCGTTTTTCTATAGAACTTCAGTCAATTTATAAAAGGCCATCTGAAAAAGAAAAGGCTCCCCTATTTAATATCAGTTGTGAAAATGAAGCGGCAAAGGCCCCATTTCAATATGACTCGGCAAATGCCGTTCTTCACAGGACAGGCTGTAAATATATTGATGGAAAATACAACCTTTCTATTTTTGCCCTGTGGGAAATCAACGAGGAAGACCTCGCTTTTGCCTGTAAAAAATGTAAGCCTCATTTAACCGGAGGAGAGGGTTTGGAAAAAGATCCAGTTTCAGATATGATGTACGGTATTTTTTCTCTCATCGACCAGTTTGGCTCGGTCCTTATAGAAAGAGGGAAAGAGTATAAAAAAACAGGCAGCGGTAAAAAGCTTGCCCATTCATTAGGCGCTAATCTCAGTGAACAGCAGGAAAAGCTCCTCGATAAATCCATATCCAGCCTTGACTTGCTCATTAATTCTCTTCATCAGCTCAATATGCAGCTGGAAAGCGGGGAGAAGAGAGACAAAAAAGAAGAAAACCATGGTAATTCGGAAAGCGCCAGGTGAGTTCCCATCACTTTACAAGCCGGTACAGAAAGAATCTCGACTGGCTGCAAAGCAAGGCAGTTAGTGACCTAAACTATGATATACAGGGGACTTTTTTAACGCTGGAGGTCGATGATAAGGAGCTTCTGAGCTTGCTGGCAGAGCGTTATGGTTGTTTTTTTTACGGGGAAAAAGTTTCTTCCTCGCGCAGAATCAAAATTAAGAAAAACAAGAGACACTTCATTTTTACAGATTCCCAGGGGAAATCGTTTCCTTGCCGTCATATGGGTGAAGTACTTTATCCATACCTGGCCCACACTTTCGATGAAATATATGAAGCTCTGGCAGGCCATTTAGTCTTTCATGGTTCAGCTTTTTCAACAGATGCCGGTGGTATATTGATATTGGGGAGAGCGGGAGCAGGGAAGACCAGCCTCCTCCTGGAAATGATTAAAAGGGGTTTTTCTTATATCTCCGATGATGTTTCAATCGTGGATATTTCAGGGAGAAAGGAGTTAATCCCAAATCCACAGGGCTTTAAATTGAGAGAGCCGCTGTTAAGCTGTCAGGGTGTTGAAAGGTCAGGTTTTAAGGGTAAATATATTAATCCATGTAATATTGATAATTTGGATATTTCATCGACATGCCCCTTGTTGGCAGTCATATTGCTGGCTGATGAAAAGGGTAATGGTTACGCCGGTCGTCCTGCTTATTTTGGTGATTATGCAGAACCTTTAAGTAAATTGATTATTCCCCCTTCAGCAAGAAAGTCTTCTTTAGGGACAATTAGCGCCCTTTTTGATAAAATACCACTTATAGTCATGAATTCCTCAAAAGAAATAGCTGTTGAGAAAAAAGCTCAAAATATTCTGGACCGGCTTGATCTCAATCACAAAGGTAATTCCACATTAAAAGCAGGGTGATAGTGCAATGGTGAAAAGCAGAGGCAAGCTGTCCATCAAGTATGTAGGCGGTCTTCTTTTAAAGCGAAATTTTATTACAGAAGAGCAGCACAGGGAGCTTCAGCTTCACGGGGAGGCACAACGGGCAAGGCTCAAAAAAGCGAGAGATTCAGCTTCAAAAAGCAAGATATCTCATCTCGATGACAGCATATCAGCGCCTGAGGTGATCGCTTCTTATGAAATCGAGATTCCCGGTAAAAAGGGGAAAACCCTTACGGAAGATACTATTACGGAAGTAATCGCCGATGAAGTGGGACTGAGCTACCTGAAAATCGATCCGCTCGAACTCGATATGGATACGGTCACTTCTCATATTTCCCAGCCTTTTGCAAGAAGGCACCTTGTTGTGCCTGTTACTGAAAAAAGAGGGGTCGTTACGGTAGCCGTGGCAGACCCCTTCGAGCTTGAGTCTGTGGAAGAACTGCAAAGGGCCAAAAAGCTGAAGCTCAATATCGTCATGAGTTCAAAAAGCGATATTGTCAAAATACTGAAAGAATTTTATGGATTCAGTTCCTCCGTTATTGCCGCACAGAAGGAGAGAACGGAGGGTTTCGATATAGGAAACCTCGAACAGTTTGTACAGTTAAAATCCCACTCTGAAATCGATGCCTCGGACCAGCATATCGTCAATGCTGTTGAATATCTTATGCAGTACGCTTTTGACCAGAGGGCAAGTGATATCCATATCGAGCCAAAAAGGGAAAAAACGAACGTCAGGCTGAGAATAGACGGTGTTCTTCACGAAATCTATTCCATACCAAAAGCAATTCACCCCCCCATTATTTCAAGAATAAAAATGCTTTCCCGTATGGATATTGCTGAAAAAAGGCGGCCCCAGGACGGGAGGATCAAAACCAATTATAAAGATAAGGATATTGAACTTCGTGTTTCCACCATGCCTGTCGCTTTCGGCGAAAAGGTAGTTATCAGGATTTTTGATCCCGACGTGCTTTTGCAGGACCTTGAAGAACTCGGTTTTTATCCCCGTGAATTCGAGTTTTTTAAATCATTCATTAATAAGCCCAACGGTATTATCCTCGTGACGGGGCCCACGGGAAGCGGTAAAACGACAACCCTCTATTCGGCCCTTAATGCCCTGGCCTCTCCCGATATTAACATTATAACCGTTGAAGACCCTATCGAAATGGTGATGGACCAGTTCAACCAGGTGGGACTTCAAACGGCCATCGGCGTTACTTTCGGAAATGCGCTGAGAACCATACTGAGGCAGGACCCGGACATTATAATGGTCGGTGAGATAAGGGACAAGGAAGCGGCGGAAAATGCCGTTCAGGCAGCGCTTACAGGTCACCTTGTTCTTTCCACGCTCCATACCAATGACGCCCCTTCATCCATTACAAGACTTATCGATCTCGGAATACCTTCCTTTCTTATTTCTTCAACAGTAATAGGCGTCATTGCCCAGAGGCTGGTTCGAAGGATCTGTCATGAATGTAAAAGGGAAAGAGAACTTACTCACGAGGAAAGGGCTCATCTCGAACTATCAGGAAAAGATATCACTGTTTATTTCGGAGAGGGTTGCAAGGACTGCAGGGGAACGGGCTACAGGGGGAGAGACGGTGTCTTTGAAGTGATGGAGATATCTGAATCTGTAAAAGAAGTTATGACTGACAAGGTAAGCCTGGCTGCTCTTAAGGAGGTAGTGAAAAGTGACGGTATCCTTACGGTCAGGGAGTGTGCCGTAAGAAAAATGCTTGAAGGGGTGACTACCTACGAAGAGGTGGTAAGGATTACGGGGTAGTTTTTGCCGTACTTTTTCATCTCGCGCAGAGGCGCAGAGAAAATTAATCACAGAAGGGTGGGGAAATCACGGAAATGTTTTTTGACAGGATTAACAGGATTAACAGGATTTAAGGGATGAAAAGGATTCAACGATTTTAAACTTGCAACCCGCAACCTGTAACCCGTAACAATCTTTCACTACCCTCTTTTATAGGCCAGGTCGATCTCATTTTTAATTTCATGAAGAAACTCATCAACAGTAAGGTTCCCGGCGCTTAAAAAAGGCGATATCAAAACAGGGGGGCTTTTCAATTTGGGAATAAAGACTAAAAAGGAAGGGGTGCCTCTAAGGCGATATTTATTAAAGAGGATTCTTTCAGCCTCTCCTTTGTCGGTGTTTATTTCCACTTTTAGAATATTTCTTAAAAATTCCTCCCCTTTTTCAGTGGCGAGATAATTATTTTCCAGCTTTTTACACCATGAGCAGGAGCTTGCGTGGAAGTAGACAATCAAAGGGCTTTCCTTCGCCTCAGCCTTTTTAAGGGCCAGCTCATAGCCCGGGGCGCCATGCTCCCAATGAGGGAAAGTATAGGCGGGTACAGAATGGTCGAAAAGGGATTTGAGAATTAATGAACACAAAGCAAGGGCAAAGAATGCGGGAATAATTTTTTTTGATTTCATGGTTGGCTGCTTCCTTTTTTTAACCTGGCATTATCAGGATTGATTAAGGGTAACCTTACCATACAGGAAAGTTTTTGTTAGATGGTGATTAATCTTAAAGGGTTCAAATGATGTCTTGATTAAAAGAGAATTTTTCGCGCAGAGCCGCCAGGAGCGCAGAGAAAATCTATTAAGTATTTCAAACAAATGCCACTTCAGCGATCAGGAGAAATCTTGAATTTTCATTTCCTGACAGGAACCACAGGGTTAAAGATTTTTGTTTTGGACTTTAGAGTCATTAACCCTTGAATAAGCCCCTATCCTTGAAATCAGTGGAAATCCGCTAAATCCGTGTCATCCGTGTTCTATAGCTCCTCTCTGTGCGAAACCAATCTCTCAATCCGCATTCCGCTTCAAGAAGGCTTCTTCCCTTTTTTAAAAGGACAAGATCGAGGTTGTTGAATTTTCCACCGACCGACTTTTGATATTTAAACCTGGAAAGAGCAGTTGGATCCAGTAGTGTCCGGTTAGAAAATTGCAGAAATTTAAAACCCCCTCCCTTTCAAGGGGAGGGGATGGGTTAACATGGAAATGGTATCAAAAAAAATAACCCATCCCCCTCCTGACCTCCCCCTTGAAGGGGGAGGAACAGCGGTGCAAATTCCTAACCGGACAATACTGAGTTGGATCATGGTTTCTACAAATTCTAAGGTTAAGCGTTATAAAACAAGCGAGACAATATCAATAACCTGATATCTCTCCTGGCCGGCATTAAAATACTTGGGATAGAGTCAACAAAAGAGCTTTTTACCTTCTAAAAATATAAAAATTCCACCCCAAAACCAAAGTTACCATCTATTTTAAGGAGCGCAAATTTTTTATTAATAATCAGGATCGGCAGGTATCGAAAAAATATTTATAAAAACTTGCATGTGGAAAAACAGATGCTAGAGTTAATCTAGGGGTGGGGATCCCTTTCTTCTTTGTTTTGTCATAAAAACACCACACTTCTTTAATAAGAGAGAACGTACAGTCACTATCCGGACAATTTTAATATCCGCAAGAGAATCATCATTATTGAATATTATCATAATAATTTAAACCAAACTGTCAGTCTTTGAGAAAAGTAACTTTATCAAGAAAGGACGTAGAAATGGCTGCTATCAATAATAGGATAAATTTTTTAAAAGTATCAGCGCTTATCTTGTTTACGGGTCTCTTTGCTTTACTTGCCACAGGGGCAGCAGACGCTGCTGAAGTTTTCAGAACCAAGTTTAAGGCAGGTTCAGCCTATCTGATCGTTGAGATTCTTGATGATGACCTGGCTCATTTTGAACTCTCAGCTATAGGCGATGGCCCATCAACGAATGACTCACTTTATACGTCGCCAATGGTCCTAAAGACTGATTACAAAGGAGCTGCAACTGTATCTCAAAACAATAACATTATAGAAACCAGTGAGATACGCCTTGAAATTGACAAAAGCAATCTTTGCATCAAGCTGATTGATAAAAGTAAGGGTAATTCTCGTCTAACGACGGTTTGTCCCGTTGATCTATCGATGGGATTGAAAGGGATAAATATTGAACCGGGACAAATACAGAATATCTATGGCCTGGGTCAGGAATTTAAGCGCTTAGGCTCATCAGATGGCGACTGGATTAAATTGGGAGTACGTCAGGGAATGAGTCGAAAGAGCAATCAACAGGTGGGTTTTGAACAAGCTCCCCCGGGGCAACAATTTTTTGTAGATGCAGGAAACGGTTTCCAGGGCTTCCAACAAGCGGCTGTGGGTAACGTGCAAATTCCAGTGTATTATGCTGTCGGTGCGAATAATCTCAACTATGCTCTATTTATGGATAATATCTACTGGCAGAGGTGGGATTTTAAAAAAAATTGGTGGCAGGCCCGGATGTATGGAGATCAACTGCGTTTTTACTTTATGACCGGTCAGGATTTACCTGATCTGAGGTCGGACTTTATGGAATTGACGGGCACGCCGCCAATTCCTTCACGGAAATCATTCGGTATGTGGGTATCCGAATTTGGCTATGACAATTGGGATCAGGTCGATATTCTTAAAAAAACTTTGAGAGATGATAAATTCCCATTAGATGGTTTTGTCCTTGATTTGAATTGGTTTGGCGGCATAAGTCCGAAAACCAACATGGGGCGCCTTAATTGGGATCAGGATCAGGATGCCTTAGTGAAGAATAACGGGTACTTTTTTCCAAAACCAAGTGAAAAAATTAAAAAATACGCTGAAGATAATATTCGTATCGCCGCAATTGAAGAATCCTATTTAGCCAGGACAGAGCCTCTTCTTGATACCTTTAAAAATATACCAAAGAACTTTATGGCCTACCAGCGAAACGGCAACAGCTGTAACTCAACCATTGAGGAACCCGTATTTATTAATGCAGCGGACTTCTGGGGCGAAGGCTGGATGTTTGACTGGTCTGAGCCGGCACTCGGCCAATGGATTCACAATAACCGTCGCTTCCCGGAACTGGTAAAAAGAGGAATCCATACTCATTGGACTGATCTGGGAGAACCCGAGCGTTTTGAGCCATCTGCCTGCTACGAGGGGGTAGAGACTACTGTTTCCGGCAAAAAGAACGAACATACGGATATCCATAACATATACAATCTGCTCTGGAATAAATCTATTTGGGACGGCTACGTTGAAAAGCAGGGGCAGGCGGATGAACTGGGCATAATCAATCCGCGCCCTTTGATTCTGACCCGTTCAGGGGCCGCTGGAACTCAGCGATACGGCGCAGCAATGTGGTCCGGGGATATTGCCTCTAGCCTGGAGTCTCTTGCCACGCATTCAAACGTACAGATGCATATGTCCTTTTCCGGCATTGACTATTACGGTGCAGATATTGGAGGTTTTCGCCGCGAAGTACTTCCAGGCAACAAAAAAGAGGGCCCCTTTAACACAAGTTATCAAGATGAGATGTATACTCAGTGGTTTGCCAACGGAAGCTGGTTCGACATCCCCGTCCGTCCTCACACCGATAACGAATTCGGGGAGAACCGAAACAGCTGTAAGAATAATTTCGCCAACAGAAAGCCACCCTGCTACGAAACAGCGCCAAATCTTGTAGGCAAGCCTGATAGTAATTTAGCCAATATCCGTCAACGGTACGAATTGATTCCCTACTATTACTCCCTTGCTTATCGAGCCTATCTTCAGGGAGAACCTGTAATACCACCCCCTGTATTTTACTATCAGAACGACTCTAACTTGAGAGAGATGGGGCATGAAAAGATGATTGGCAGAGATATTCTGGTCGGAATTGTCGCTAAACATGGTGAGTATGAGCGCAATGTTTATCTGCCGAAGGGTAGATGGGTAAATTATCATTCTAATGAGTGGGTTGACAGTTCGGGAGAGGAGATAAAGAATGCACCTCTTTATCGGGAAGGAATTTTGCGGTTGCCGGCCTTTGTACGTGCCGGAGCTATCCTTCCCCAGATGTTTGTTGATGAAAACACTAAGGATGCCTTTGGCCATCGGCTTGACGGAACTGCAGCTCATAATGAATTGATTGTTCGCGTCTATACTGATGAAAGGCCATCGACTTTCACATTGTACGAGGATGATGGATTAACCCTGAATTATAAGGAAAGCGGGCGGCCAGGCTATCACTACAGAACAACTGTCCTCAAGCAGCAAAAGAATAATGACACTGTAACCGTTACTATCGACCCGGCTGTTAACAAGAACGGTGACGACGAGGTGGCAAAGTCCTTTAATGGAGCTGTCAGCAGCCGGGCAAATATTGTTAAATTGATTGTCAACAATGCCGAGGCAAAAGCAGTCAAAATTAACAATACGCCACTGACTAAATATACATCTCAAGAAAATTTCGATACCGCTGAAAGTGGTTGGTACAATGCTGCCAACAACCTGATTGTGGCAAAATCGGGCAAAATGGATGTCAACAGTACCATTAAAGTTTTTTCTTTTCAGCTAAGATCTGTTCCGGCAAAAACATCGGTCAACTTTGTCTGTGACAATGGTTTTACAACTCCCGGCGAGAGTATCTATGTTACAGGCAGTATTGAAGCCTTAGGTAATTGGAACCCGGATAAAGCGGTTAAGCTTGATCCAAATATCTACTACGAATACATCCTACGAGCGGATAAAAAGCTTCCTGGTCCTACGAAACCAGTCTGGACAAGTGTAATTAATAACCTGCCGCCTAATACTACCTTCGAGTGGAAATGTATACGGCGACATGAAAACGATGCGAACCAGGTTCAGTGGCAGCCGGGGGACAACAATAAGAAAACTACTGTTACTCATGGCTACGCGGGAAAGAGTTACGGTACCTTTTAAATTTATTCATGTACGTATTTGACAATGTTTTTTCCGGGCACACCGGGGTGCATTTCATGCACCAAAAAAAGCGTTGGCAATGCCTCAAAAAAATAATGGACGAGAAAAGGGAAAACGTAACGGTTCTCTTTTTCGAGGAAAGACTGTTTTAAAAAGAGAATCGTCCCGTTTTCTGCCCCCAAACAAATGTCATTTCGACGATCAGGAGAAATCTTGAAAATCTTTTTTTGACAGGATTAACAGGATGGGCTCAGATATTGGATGGTAAAAATGTAGTAACGATTAATATTATCATCAAAATAAAGCCCACAATTGTAAGACGTTTTCCTGATGACAGACCACCGAGCGCCCATCCGGCATAACCGAGTAAAATGACAGGAGCGGAAAGTACTGCTGCACCCAAAATATAGGCAAAGGCCAGCTCTCCATTTCTAAAAGACGGATTGTTAAGAAAATTTTCAATGACTTCACTCCTTATATGGACCCCGTCAGAAGGGCCTACCGTCAATGCAAGAAAAGGAGCGAGGCTCCATCCCGTTATGACAAATAAATATGAAAAAATCTTTTTCCAGTTTATGTTTGATAGCATGATTTAAAGTGAGTTGCCTTTGTTTATTCTCATTCCCTATCTTAATTACTGCTTCCTTTAATTAGTTTTCATCGGTCAAGGGTGCTTTTTCGCAATCTCTGCGTCAATCTTCAGATTTGCTTGTGCGACGTACAGCAGTACGACTCGGCGAAACCCTTGATTTCCTTGACCTTGCAAAAAATCCCTCCTTTCCGAATTGAAAACATAGTTTGATTTATTATAGTTTCTGGATGGGAACTAATTAGCAATTATCAATATGTTCATTGGTTTTTAATTGTTTAAACAGTGCATTTCATCCCCCAAAAGAGGCTTTTAAGGTCAAAAAGTGGGCTGATATTGAAGGTTTATTCTTTAATATCAATTGCTTGACCTGGTCCGACCCCCCACACCACCTCCGTGTTCTATTCTTCGTTCCATGCAACAGGATCCACTTTATAAAAGCTCTCCAATTCATGATAAAGCTCGGCATGCTTCTTCTTCAGTTGTTCCGGTTTTTCAAAAAAGGTTTCAGTAGCAACAGCGAAAAATTCTGCTGGATTAGTGGCGCCGTATTTATGCATCACACTTTTTTTCCTTTTAGATGCTTTTTTCCTGAGCAATTCATATTCTTTTGAAAAAGTCCGTGACCAGGTCGAGTAAGCAGAGCGCACTTTAAGGACAGGTGCCCCGTCGGCGCTGCCATCCTCCTGATCAAGTTGATGGGCAAATTCATGCATTGCCACATTATGGCCGTCCTGAAAATTCAGTACACCGTTTTTTACACTATCCCAGGCCAGAACAACGGTGCCGTGCGTCCATGATTCACCAAGACGAACAGACGAGTCAGTTGAATTTGAACCGAAACGACTTTGGGTGCCCGTCACGTAAGCGCCGGGATAAAGGAGTATGGAAAAAAGTTTCGGGTAGCAGTCGACTTTTCGATTGAGCAGGAGCATGCAGGCCTGTGCCGCAATGGTAACCCTCATCTCGTCAGTCAAAGTAAGCCCGCCGCATCCTTCAAAAGATTTTTCTGAAATAAATATTCTAATATTGTCGTTCAGCTGTTGTTTTAACAGGGGAGGTATCTTTTCATAAAGGGGGAAATTCCTCTTCAGGATGGCAGCCCATTCCGCCGGGAAGGGTGTGCTCAGCAATGCCCGCCTTTTTTGCCGACGTCGGACCGACTTAAAAATCTTAAGGCCCAGCACCACTGCTGCGACAACTGAGATAACAATAATAAGCTTCATCTGGTAATTTTAGTCTATAAATAAAAAAAGGTAATGTTCTCTCTCTAATCAGACCTTCCATATTAAAAGAGATCCGCTGTCCCCACAAGTATAAAAAACTCTTTATTCGGAATAAGTATTGTCCTCAAAAGTCCTTGTCATTCCTTACTTGATCGGCAATCCGGCTTTCTTAGTTACAGAAGCTACAGAATTCACAAAAGCTTTTTTCCGTTATTTCCGCGTAATTCCATGGTTAACTTTCTTTCAATCCGCATTCCGAAATCCCAAATCCGCAATCAATCCCCCCCCATCCTCTCCAAACATTTCCCCTTAAGCTCCTGAGCCACCTCCTTAAGCTCACTGTCCCGCCCGATGACCACATCGAGGTAGCCAATGGCTTCTTTCAGCATTTCATGGGCCCTTTCTTCATTGGTGTAAGCACCATAGTGGACCAGTTCGAGAAGCTTCTCTCCTCTTTTTAAAAGGACAAGATCGAGGTTGTTGAATTTATCAAGGTACTCTTCCAGTATCTTTTGTTGTCCTTCAAGGTAAAACTGGAAAATCTGCAAAAGGCCCCAGCGGAGATTTGCACTTTTATGTTCACCGCCCGTCTCCCCGGTGAATGCCTCCAGCGTAGATGAGCAAATCAGCTCTGCCAAAGCCTCCAAAGCAGAGGTATGACTTTCCAAATGATTACACATATCCCTCATGAGCCATTCATCAAATTCTCCGTCCTTTTGCTTTGCTTCTGTCATGACTTGCCCCTCCGTTAATTTATCTATTGAAATAATGACGGCAATATATCATGCTCGGAATTTTAGAGCAAGGACTTTTGCTCCTATAATCGAAGCATGAAAAAGACAATTCACAGCCCACATGGGAAAGTCATCAGCCAAAGGCTTGTCGAGCTGAGAAAAAAAGCGGGATTGACGCAAAGAGAGCTTGCTAAAAAATTGGGTAGGGAGCATTCATTTGTTGCTCACTATGAACTTGGTGAAAGAAGAATTGACCTTGCCGAGTTTTACTGGATTTGCAAAGCTTGTGGAGCTTCGCCGAAGAAGGAAGTGGTGGAGTTGATAAAAGCCTTTGATGTGATGGAATAATTTACTGAAGTTTTCTTTTGACCAAGAAAGACACCGACTATTCGGAAATAAGAGTCGAATTAAGTATTGTCTCCAGAATTCACGGTATGGTTAAGAATATTTCACCTTCTCATAAAAAAGCCTTACAACAATGTCTCCGGGAAATTAGAAAGAAAGCCGGGTTATCACAGGTAGAGCTTTCTAAAAAACTTGGCAAGCCTCAGTCTTTTGTCAGCAAATATGAGTCTGGTGAACGCCGTTTAGATATTCTT